>DAOPZE010000104.1:0-8610 GCA_035353255.1 Candidatus Cloacimonadota bacterium | reverse complement strand
AGCGGTTCAACTTGCATTGGGGTTTTTCATAGTGTGAATAAACTTGAGGCGTGCCATGAAGCAATGACAGCCAAAGGTTACTGGACAAAGAAAGTAAGAACCATCAGTAAAGAAGAGTACAACAGTGTTTTCGAAGCTTAAGTTGATCACAGGCAATGCCAACCGTCCTCTGGCAGAGGAAGTTGCCCGCTATGCAGGCATTCCTCTCGGGGATATTGATTTGTTCAAGTTTTCAAACGATGAGTCGTTTGTAAAGATCAACGATAATGTGCGTGGCGCAGATGTTTTTATCATCCAGCCCACATGTTATCCAGTCAACGATAGTATGATGGATTTACTGATCATCATCGACGCTTTGAAACGCGCCTCAGCCCAGAGGATCAATTGTGTGATCCCCTATTATGCTTATGCCAGAAGCGATAAAAAGGATCAGCCGCGGGTGCCCATTACGGCAAAACTCGTTGCCGACCTGATCACCGTGGCAGGGGCTGACCGGGTTATAACCGTCGATCTCCATGCTGAGCAGATCCAGGGTTTTTTTAATATACCCGTGGATCACCTTTTTTCGATGCCGGTCTTTACGCGTTATTTCAAGAGCACTCTGCCGAACGAGGATATCGTCGTTGTCTCCCCTGATTCAGGGGGAGCGAACCGTGCCCGGGCTTTGGCTAAGCGGCTCAATTGCGGGTTAGCGATCGGTGATAAGCGTCGCAGTGGAAACAATGACCAAACAGAACTGCTGAACATAATCGGTGACGTCAGCGGCAAAACCGCGATCCTCTTTGATGATATCATCGATACCGGCGGTAGTTTGATCAAAGTGGCAAAAGTTCTTTCCCAGCAAGGGGCGAACCGGATATTTGCCGCATGCGCGCATGGAGTACTCTCGGGATCCGCTATAAAGAACCTTGAGGAATCTCCGATAGAGAAGCTCTTTATTACGAATACGATACCCTTGACCGGGGACAAGAAACTCTGTCCCAAGATCGTCCAGCTTTCCATAGCGGAGATGTTGGCGATAGCGATCAAGAAAATACATATCGAAGAATCAATAAGCATATTATTTAGATAGTAATTAGAACTGGAGGAATAAATGATATTTACTCTTAACGCATCACTGAGGAACACACCGAAGAGCTCAGACCTGACAAAGCTCAGGGCCGAAGGCTGTATTCCGGCTGTGATATATGGTCCTGGTATTGAGTCGATACCGGTCACTCTGAAGAAGAGCGAGTTTATGGCTTGCTACAAAAAGAGCTTCAATGAAGTATCTTTCTATGAGATCGAACTCGACGGAAAGAAATACCACACTCTGTTAAAAGAAAAGCAACCTCATCCTGTGACCCGTGAGTTCCTGCATCTGGACTTCATGATCATTCCCGTGGAAAGCCTGATCGAGATCGAAGTTCCCGTCAAGTTTGTCGGTGATCCCGCAGGTCTTAAGGAAGGCGGAATGGTCGATATCATTCATAGAATGGTCAAGATCTCCTGCAAAGCGAATGCCATCCCTGAAGACATCGAGCTGAACGTCAGCAACCTGAAGGTCGGAGAATCGATGCACGTGCGTGACCTTCCCGCCGGCGACTGGCACATCAAAGAGAACATGGACAATACCCTGATCGTGGTCCATCCCAAGAAGAAGGAAGAAGCCGCAGCTGCTGAGAAGCCGGAAGCTGCTCCCGAAGCATAACTTTTTCGCATGAAGATGGTTGTCGGGTTGGGAAACCCCGGATCAGAATACGCTGAAACCAGGCATAACCTTGGATACATGGTTCTGGATAACTGGGCATCAGTCAAAGGATTGGGATTTTCCAGGTCCGCTGATTATGACTATATAGTCACAGGGAAAGCGGTACTGATCAAACCCACGACCTTCATGAATCTCTCCGGAAGAGCTGTCCGGGACGCGTTGACACGTTGGGATATAGAAGACGTCATGGTTGTCTATGACGATCTGGAGCTCCCACCCGCGAGTCTCAGGATCAGAACCGGTGGCGGAGATGGCGGCCATAACGGACTCAAATCCATAGCCGATTACTACCCGCTGGAAGAGCTGAAACGGATCCGTATCGGTATTGGCAGAGATACTGCCAGGAGTGCCGCTGATTTTGTTTTAGAGCAGCTCTCCGAATCAGAGTTTACCGCTCTGAAACCCGTACTTGCCCAGATGAGCAGGTACCTTGATCTTTATATAAAATATGATTTCAGCCAGGTGCTGAATGAATATAGCAAGTGGAAAAAATCCTATTCCGACTCAAAAAAGAGCGGAATCGTCAGTCCAAAGGAGGAAAACAATGACAAAGGACTATGAATTAATGGTGATTTATTCACCAAAGCTTAGCTCAGAAGAAGCTGACCGCGTTAATGACAGCGTGCTCGGTCTGATCACAGAAAATGGTGGCGAACTGGTCAACACTGACATCTGGGGAAGAAGATATCTTGCCTATCCCATCAACAAAGTCAATGAGGGCTACTATTATCTCAATAATTTCAAGTGTGAATCCACCAAGATCAAGAACTTGAAGCGTGTGTACAACATCAACGAAAACATCATCCGCTACATCGTTATCGCCAAAGGCGAGTAGGGGGAAAAGTGGCAGACCTGAAGTTACCGAGAATCAACAAAGTCATGATCAGCGGCCGTATCACCAATGATCTGGAACTGAAGTACACTCCCAAGGGAACTGCTGTTATTCGCTTTACAGTTGCTTGTGACCGCCGGTATAAAGACGAAAGCGATACTTGGCAGACTGCGACGACCTTTCTTGAGGTGGTTGCTTGGACATACCTTGCTGAACAAGTCAATTCCCAGTGCCACAAAGGAAGTGCCGTGATAGTCGAAGGCAGGCTTGAATCTCGTTCTTATGTTGATTCAAACAATGTAAATCGTAAGATTTGGGAGATCATTGCCGACAACATTCACATGCTCGAATGGAAACCTAAAGGCGAAGCTTCTGAAGCTGGCTCTTCTGACGAAGCTCCCTTCCCTAGCGAAGAAGCTCCTCACCCCCAAACTAAAGATGATGTACCATTTTAAGGAGATGACAAATGAATACTACAGATAGAAAGAAACGCTTCATGCGCAAGAAATATTGCAAGTTCTGCGCGAACAAAGAGATCGTAATAGACTACAAAAACCTGGACATTATGAAGCAGTACATTTCCGATGTGGGCAAGATCGAACCTGCCCGCCTCACCGGAACCTGCGCCAAGCATCAACGTAAGCTTACCAACGAGATCAAGCGCGCCAGACAGATGGCACTCATTCCTTACGTTATCGAGTAATGTTCCTAATTCCGCTTGTCCTGGGATCACTCTCGATCCTGTTTCCTTTTATTAGTGCCATCCTGCTGATGATGTATGCGGGAAAATCTGTCACGATAAGCATTCAGACTCCTTTGAGAGCCATGGGTTCATTCTTCGTGGTTCCTCTCGGGATGCTGCTCTTTTTCGCGACGCCGGATTCACTCCTGCCGATCTGTGATTCAGTCTTTGGAGTCGGGATACCTGTTTTGTTGTTTCTCGCCACTCTTGCAAGGCTGCATAGGACTTCATCGGCGTTTGCTATATCCGTGCTGGCACTGATCATCTATGGAATGTGGAGAGGGTATTATTTTCAGGATTTGCTGCTGAGCAGCTTTTCTGAAGTAATGGCTCAGGCGCAAGCGACGCTCCCGCAATATATGAACACGGAAGTCATGAAACAATCTCTCAGTATGTGGAAGATACTGATGCCAGCAATGTGGACGATCACTCAGATCTGCTCCATGTTTGTCGGGCTGATCTTGTTCCATAAACAGGTTGGTCTTTCCTTTCGCTGGTCTGAATTGCGGTTCCCGGTTTATTACAATCTGGCGATCCTGGTGGTTCTCCCGCTCTATTTTGTGTCCGGTCAGGAGCTTTGGTTCATCAATGCCATCGCTTCTCTGGCCGTTCTTCCGATCTTACAGGGAGTGGGGATCCTGGTGTATTACTTAACCAGATTACTGAGCAATCGCCTAATTCTGGGCGTGAGCTTGTTTATTATACTTATTAACCTGATGTCATATATCTTTATTATGCTGCTTGGCTTTGCAGATATATGGCTAAACTTAAGAAAACTCGAGATAGGAGGAAGTCCAGCATGAAAGTTATATTACTCGAAAGCATAGAAAAAGTCGGCAACAAAGGCGAATTGACAAACGTCAAGCGCGGATTTGCCAGAAACTACCTAATTCCCAGAAACTACGCAATATACGCAACCCCGCAAAACATGAAAAAACTGACCGAGATCCAGGCCACGATCGCAGCCGCTGAAGAAAAGAAGCTTGCAGAGTTAAAAATGCTTGCCGAAAAAATAGCCTCTGCTAGTTTGACCTTCGTCCGTAAAGTCGATGAAAACGATCATATGTTCGGTTCCGTTTCCGAGACTGATGTCGTTGCCGCGCTGCATGAGCTTGGTATCGATGTTCACAGGTCTGTTTTGCATATGGATAAACACATTAAAGAACTGGGCGAAACCAAATTGCAGGTCAGACTGCACAAAGAGGTCATCACCGAGCTTGCGGTAACGGTCAATAAAGACGAAGAATAATTTGGGAGGATCCCATGAATGATACTTGGTTCAAGGTGAAACAAATTGGAGCGTTGGTCCTTTTCGTGATCATAGCCTCTATGCTCGGACTGATAACAAAGAACCCGATGATGATGATCGGCTATGGAGTGTTCTTTATCCTGGTCACGATCGGTGTCCTGTTGATGATCCGAAATCGTCAAAGGCATTTTGAATTCACGAACAGATCAAACAGAACCCTGATGCTGGTCCTTGCTGGCTTGATGGGCTTGCTCGCTCTGGTCTTACCGCTCATTCTGGCGAAAACTTCAAGCATTATCTCCCTGCCCGAAGGCGCGGGAAACACCGGCTATGTTGCCGTCGCAGGTTTGAACATCCTGTTCCTGGCACTGAATCTTGGTGGTCTTTTCCTGATCAATTTCAAGGGAGATTCTCTCGTCATGAGGATCGTCGGTTTCTTGTGTATCCTGATCGCCGCGATCATTCCCGGAGCAGTTGTTTCCGGTTATGACAGAACGAGCGTCGGTATCGGCTCGGTCTATTACATCGCGTTGATCGTTCTGGTTTTGGCTTACAACAGCTTCAACCTGCTCTACAAAAGAGACTGATCCACGTCATTATGTACAAGGTTATCCGAGGTTGCGACATACTTCGGATAGCCTTTTTGTTTTCAATGAGATCTTTAATTTTCCGCGCAACCGTGGATTCTCATCAATATGGCTTATAGTTTCGATGAAGCCTGCAAGAATGTCCTGTTTCGCCTTGCCGGGGATAAACACTCCGAGTTCGTCAGGCTCTATCTGCTCTGGAAAGACACCGTTGGTCCCCTGCTGGCAGAGAAATCTCACCCCCTGAAGCTCGATGGCTCGATCCTCTATGTGGGAGTGGCAAACAACTCCTGGATGCAGGAATTGGTCATCCTGAAACCGAAGATCATCTTCACGTATAATAAAAAACACCAGGCACACCTGACGGAAATCATTTTTACCATTAGGACGAGATTATGAATACACCCCAAGTTGCCGTATCTATCCTTTCAGCTGACTTCGGCGATATCGCGCATGAACTTGGTAAACTCAAAGACGCCCATGCAGACCTCATCCATCTGGACATTATGGACGGGCATTATGTACCAAACCTGACTTTTGGCGTCCCTGTGATCAAACGTATCGCGGGACTTACTCAGATCCCGATGGACGCTCATCTGATGGTCACCAATCCCGAAAACTACATCGATCCTCTGGCTGAGCTGGGGATGAGATACTTCAGCTTTCATCAGGAAACAGTATATCATAGCCACAGAGTCGTTCAGGTTATCCGTTCCAGGGGCATGAAAGCAGGGATCGCCCTCAATCCCGCGACTCCCGTATCCACGCTCCAGGATATCATCAGTGAGCTTGATTTTGTCTTGTTGATGAGCGTTAACCCCGGTTTCTCCGGTCAATCCTTCATCCCGATCTATTCCAAGATCACCGAACTGAAGGAGCTGATCATCCGAAGTGGGTCACAAGCTTTGATCGAGATCGATGGCGGAGTCAATTCCGAGAATGCCGCCAAGCTTGTCAGTGCTGGCGCGGACATCCTCGTTTCCGCCTCCTATATCTTTTCCGGCAGCGACTACGCAACCCGGATCATGAGACTTAAGAACCAACAATAAGGGATAAATAATGTTTAGCAGTCTATCTGAAAAACTGGATAAAGTATTTCGCAACCTCAAGGGCAAGGGTTATCTGACCGAGCAGAACATCAAGGACAGCATGCGGGAGATCCGAATCGCACTGCTCGAAGCCGACGTGAATTTCAAGATCGTCAAAAACTTCATCGTCGAGGTCGAAAAGAGAGCGCTGGGTCAGGAAGTGATGAAGTCTCTATCTCCCGGTCAGCAGGTGGTGAAGATCGTTCACGATCAGCTTATCGACCTGATGGATACCGAAGGATTCGAATTCAAGGTTTTTAACAATAAACTTACCAAGGTCATGATGGTCGGTCTGCAAGGTTCGGGAAAGACGACCGCCTGCGCCAAACTTGCCTCTCTTTACCGCAAGAAAGGCATCAAGACCATGATGGTGGCGTGCGACGTCTATCGTCCCGCTGCTATCGACCAGCTCAAGATCCTGGGCAAGCAGATCGACATCCCAGTTATCTCAGAAGATACCAAAGATGTCCTGAAGATCGCCGCAACAGCGGAGAGTGAGGCGTTCAAGGATGCCACGAACCTTCTCATCTTCGATACAGCCGGAAGGCTTCATATTGATACAGAAATGATGGACGAGGTCTATCGGCTCAAGAAGCAGGTCAAGCCTGATTACATCCTCTTTGTTGCAGATTCCATGACCGGTCAGGACGCCGTCACAGTAGCGAAAGAGTTCTATGACAAGCTTGAGTTTGACGCGGTACTGCTCACCAAACTTGATGGCGATGCCAGAGGCGGAGCCGCCCTCTCCATCAAAGCCGTTACTGGCAAACCCGTAGCCTTCGTCGGTGTAGGGGAGAAGATCAGCGATCTCGAGATATTCTATCCCGAACGCATGGCTTCCCGCATCCTGGGCATGGGTGACGTCCTCTCTTTGATCGAAAAGGCGGAAGAAGCCCTCGACGCCGATGCCGAGGAAAAGCTTGCCCGCAAGATGCTCAAGAACCAATTCACCTTCAACGATTTTCTCAAACAACTTCAGAGCATCAAGAAGATGGGTCCTCTGGATTCCATCATGCGGATGATCCCGGGGCTGGGCGCCAAGCTCCCCAAAGATTTCAAGGTCGAGGATGATGCCCTCAAACATATCGAAGCGATCATTCAGTCCATGACGGATAAAGAACGGGAGCGTCCTGAGATCCTCAATGGTTCTCGCCGTCTGCGCATTGCCAAGGGCAGCGGCAGAACCGTGATGGAGATCAATCGTCTCCTGCGCCAGTTTGAGGATATGAAAAAGATGATGAAGCGTTTCTCTTCAGGCAAGGGCATGAAAGGTATGAAAGGCATTCCTGATCTGCCTCTGCAATAAGGGATGCAATGATCCGATTGTAGCTTTGAGTATTTCCTTGACAATAAATCATTGTTTGAGAATAAAGATACAGCTGCTGGGTTGTTTATCCGCCATGTAGCGAGTAATCATCAGGAGTATGGTCATGAAAAGGTACCTTCCGGTTCTAGTCTCAATTATATTCTTGCTCAGTTTTACCGCCAGCCTGTTGGCGGATGGATCAGTCGAACAGCAGCTTGATCAGGACACCGTCCAAATTCAACAAGATCTGCAAAATACTGTCAGTTCAGGACAGGACAATTCCTACTATGCCGGCAACTCTGCCGGGAAGCAAGACGCGGTCGGCAACGTCATTTATGGCTGTGGTGGATTCGCCTGTGGTCCCTTTGGTGTTCTTGCCGCGGTGCTTATCAAGACCGATCCCGATCCGATGTTGATGAATGATCTGATCCAAACCCGTGGCGCAGCCTACGCTAGCGGCTATGCCTCAGGCTATTCCAAAGAGACCAGAACGAAGAATGTGATCTATGCAGGCGCGGGATGGGTTATCAGCATGGCTGTCAGTCTGGCATATAGCGCCGCTACCACCACGGATGATGATCAATATGATCGCAGAACGATCCCGCTGTTTGGGCTTAGCCTGCCTCTTGGCACTATTCGCCTGGCTGAGTCCCCTCGGCATTGAGGCTGTCACCAACCATCTACCCAACATGATGAGGGGACCGGTCTCACCTACTAGATCACCGGAACCGACGAAGGGCTCTGACCCCATCAGCCTGTATCAGAGATTCATTTCTCCGGTGGATGGTGATCGCTGTCAGATGCTGCCCGGATGCTCAGCCTATGCGGCACAGGCTATAGAAGAAAGGGGATTCATCCTCGGCTACATGCTTGCTGCTGATCGGATCATTCGTTGTGGCTATGACCTGGACAAATATGAACCCAGCTGGAGAGGAACCATGAAGTTTTATCTCGATCCACCTCCTTCAAAGGAGATCAGGTGAAGCGTATTCTATTCACATTGATCCTCCTGATGAGTTTGCTGCACATCATGGCTGATACAGCCTTTGCCGATTC
>DAOPZE010000103.1:0-9033 GCA_035353255.1 Candidatus Cloacimonadota bacterium | reverse complement strand
GGAGCTATAGAAGTTGGTGTCCATGGGGCGATTGACCAGCATCACAAGGTTTCCGCCTGTATATGTGAAAGGATTCGCGGTATTGAAGGTGATGTGGATCACATTCTGCCTTATGGGGTAATGTACCACCCCATCAAACACCAGAGTCATCTGATACGCGGGGATCCAGCCGGAACTGAGATTGGTCTGAGTTGTAGTACCGATCCAGATCTTGGTAGGCTGGTTGGGACGTTCATCCACAAAATCATTATAGAAGGATACTCCGGTGACCAATCCGTTCACCGTTATCTCAGAAGCCGGAAAGATCGTCTGGAACATGCTGTTCAAATATGAAAGGTCGATCGGTTTTCTCGCCGCTTCAGAACCGTCACCGATCGTCAGAGCGGTTGTTCCGGCGGTTTGTATTATCAGCGGTAAGGGCAAGGTTGAGTTGTTGGTGGCATTTTCGTCTCCTGCCAGATCAACCTTCCCGGTGATCGAGATCGATCCCGGTGTTGCCGGCGTCCACGCCAGGGTCACGTTTACCGATGCCTGGGGGGCGATGGCGGGACCTGCCACTGTGGCAAGCTGAGTCGCTCCGGACATGATGCTTACGTTGTAGTTCGTTTGTGCCACTGTACCGTTGTTACGAACTGCGATGACATAGTTATACGATACTTCCGCGGTGGGAGTCAGATTGCCTGTGATAGAGACAGCCGCGAGATCATTAACATACTGGACGGGTGCGCTGAACACATATTTGGTATTGGCTCCGGGCCAGGCATTGATCGTTTGATTCTCATCCACGTCGGAGGCGCTCGCCGGATTCCCTGGGGTCACGCTCAAGAAATTCTCAAAACCTCCGGGAAGCATATTGATGCCTATGGACGCGCTGGCATTGGTCGGAGTTCCCACCCCGGGACCGTAGATGAACGCTATCGTCCCGTTCTCAGAGATCTTGACCTGAAAGTTGAAGACCGTGGCGGTATTGGTCGGCCACTTCACTCCGGAACACTGGATCGTGAAAACCCGGTTCGGAGCGGTGCCGGAGAGCTGGTATTGCGCTGAACCCTGAAGATAGTTATTATCCCACAAAGGAGCAAGCACCGGACAGTAGGTGGAACTCAACGAATTGTTCTGTGTGGAACCTGGAGTTGTGCCAAGAGTGATGTATCCGTTAGAACTGATCTTCACCTGTGTATAGGTGTTGACCCCATAGGTAAATGTGAAGCCTATGTCAACGGGGTTAGAGATGACGTTGTCTCCGATCGCGGTCGGGACACTGGTGCCGGTAATTGGCGTGTAGGTTTCGGTTGTTGCGGAAAAGGTGTAGTAATCGCTTATATGGGCGCTCAGGAAGCATATACCCGTAAGCAATATCACCAGGACTAGTGCGGCTCTTGTCACTTCGTTCTCCTTGCTGTCAAAGCAGCTTGTTTCTAATATTAAATTTTTCTATTCTGCGATCCAGTCTGCCGGCTCTGCCTTTCTGACAGCTTACTTGCTGTGGGCGGGAGTCATTCTTTAACCTGGACTCCTTCCCCTCTTGCGTGAACCGGATTAACTTACTTCTGTTCATGCTTTCGGCATCCCGAATCTAAATTTTTGCATATCTACTATCCAGTAGAACGCATCAATAATTCTTGTCAAGCGCTATCACTGATTATTTTGGGAGAAACTCCGGGGTTGACAAAATCGCCCTGATACCAGACGTTGAAAAGTATGATGATGTATCGTGAAATAGAGGATTATAAGGTGACAAGATGGCACATAGCGCGGCGTACGTCGACAAACATCTGTCCCTGATCAAGCAATACTGGCTCCAGTTAGGGGTGGTTGACGCCCAGGTGCTGGATGGTGTGGAACAGCTTTCCGCGCAGAACAGCCTCGACCCCCAGGTCAGGGCCTGTCACCATTTGCTTTGGGGTCTTTTCTGGTACATGGACGGGAACATGGTGGAAGGTCTCAGGCAGTTGACTCAGGCGGAGCAGCTACTGCAAGGCATGATCGAATCCCGGGGCTCGACCATTGCCAAGAATGATCTATATGCCTATGCTCTCAGCGAGATCTCCACGTTCTACTATCTTCTGTTCGATATGAAGAACTCCCGCCGCTATCTGCAGATGTCGCGTTCTTTCGCTCTGTCCAAGATGCTGCAGGTAGTGATCGACGCCACCGAGCTGGCTTTCCGGCACAACCGGTTTCTCATGGGCGTGATCCCCGGTGATATGAGAGATTACAACAACTATCTCGATTACATGCGAAGCCACGGCTTGCATTACCGGCTGATCATCGGCCTCTATTACAGCATGGGAATAAACATGAAGCTCGACCGTCTTGAAGAGACCTTTGATGCCTATTTCGAGGGTAGCAGTCTCTGCGCCAAGCTTGATCTAGATACCTACCTTTCCGGCTTTCAAATGGTACAGGGGATCTGGTACGCCAACCATATGGAATGGCAAACCGCCCTGAAGTGCTACAGAGAAGCTTATGATATGACCGAGAGCCGCTATTGGCAAGCACTCTGTCTGGAAAACACCGCTTCACTGTATGAGCGCTATCCGAATCACGAAAAGCGAAACAAAGCTCTATCCAATATGCTGCGGCACTGCGAGGAGCATAATATCACCCAAAAGGTTCCCGTTGCCTGCTACTACCTCGCTCACTATTATCTGGAACAGGAAAAGGATCTCGTCCTGGCAAAATACTATTTCAAAAAGGGTTACGATGCCGCCATCGAGATGCAGGATCAGGGGATCCATCTCTACACCAGACTGGCGATCATCGTCAAAGAATACCCTGAATTCATGGAGAAGCATTACTCCTATCAAACGGGTTCAGGAAGAGAGGATTCGACCTCACGCTGCCTGGAATCCTGCCTGGACAAGGATTGGCGCAGCATCAAATACCGGTTTCAACAGCAGCTCCTGCTCTATCATCGTGATCAGAACGAGAACGGGAGCGCGATCCTGCAGCGGCTCGGGCTGAAGGTATCCACTCTTCAGGCGATCCGGAGAAAGCTGGTAGACGCAGGTTATCCTGTTCCCGATCTGCGCTTCGGTTATGCCCGCGATAGAGAGACGGGGCTGGATCCCGCTCTGGCCGGCTACATCATCAAAATGGCTGATCTGGATTGGAAAAGTGCTAATCACCGCTACCAGACGGACGTTATCAGATTCCTTTACAAGCATAATCACTACAACAAAATGAAGCTGAGCAAACAACTCAGGATCACTTATCATACCACGATCTCCCTCCTGAGATCGATACCAGAAGATAATTAACCTCAGTCCGATCCGCCAACTGCAACCTTTAGTAGCGTTATACCGAAATTGCCGCTCCTCTGATCAGCATTTCATCTTGACACTCAGATGTCAGTAGTTAATATCAGCATATCGATAGTAAAAATTTTGTAATTAAAGGTTGTAAACCATGGTGGAATTTGGATTCAAGTCGGATTCAGCTTATTCAGACATTTGTACCGCACGGGCTTTATCGCTCGTAACCGGTTCGTTCTCTGAAGATAACTGCTTGGGGCTTGGATCAGATTTAAAATACAGACTTGAAATGGCGGAAAACTCGGTGTCCCTTGCCTGCGCTCGCATTGTTCATAGTAATCTTCGCACATTATTACAACTATCAGAGCACATGGAACGGATGAGTCGTCAGCCTTATCGCCAATCGGTAAAAAGTACAACAAACAGGAATGCCCCGGGAAAGATGCGGCGTCTCTGTGCCTCAGGCGCAGAATCCTCACCCCCGGAGCTTGCGTAAGGTTCGTGTATCCGATTAGCATAGTGAAAACCTATTAAAACACTTAAGGAGACAGTAATGAAGAGAATATCTCTTACGCTGCTGATGTTTGCCATGGTTTGTTTTTCCATGGCTATGATAACTGACTATTACAGTCCGCCAGTTGCCTCAGCCGGGACCTATACGGCGATCTCAGGGACCTTCCCCGGTGTATCAGGTGACGGCTATTTCTCAGATGAAGAACTGAGTTTGGCGATCCCCATCGGATTTACGTTCAACTATTGTGGAACGGCTTATACCGAAGTAAAGATGTCCACAAACGGATATCTGGCGATGGGAAGCAACCACTCCTGGTTCTATTCTTATGAGAACATGTTGTCTTCGACGGACACCTCCTACTATCCTTTCTTAGCTCCTCTTTGGGACGACATGGATTGCGCGGGGCTCTCATATACCACGACAGGCTCTGCCCCAAACCGCGTCTTCACAGCTCAGTGGGCTGATGCCATGTGGGATTACAGCGGCAACCCCGGACAGAACTTCCAGGTCAAGCTGTATGAAACCTCGGACAAGATCGAATTTGTTTATGGTTCATTGACCACTCCGAGCTCCCCCAGCGCCACCATCGGCATCAATATGGCTCCCGGCGGTTCCGGAAACTTCTACAGTATTACCCCCGGATCGTCGATCAGTTATTCCACCACTTTCGAGAATTCCTCGATCAGTGATATTTCTTATCTTAGCTCAGGAACGACCTATACTTTCAACCGGGCAATGGCTTCAGCGCCAAATCCCGCGACAGTCGTTTTCCCCTCTAACAACGCGACCGGTATTGCGATCGCTTCAAACCTGATGTGGACCAGTGGCGGTGGCTTACCTACCGGTTACAAGCTGTTTTTCGGCACGAACGGAGCAGGTGTCACGCCTCCCACCAGCATCGCCAACAATATGGAAATGGGCACCAGTACCATCTTCAATCCGCCCACGGATCTATCGATCAACACCGTATATTATTGGCAGATTGTTCCTTATAATGCTTCCGGACCCGCTACCGGATGCCCGATCTGGAGATTCACGACCGGCGGTCTTCCTCTGAGAGGAGAAAAGACCATCAATCCTTCCGGCAGCGGTCCCGATAACTTCGTATCCTTCACGGCAGCGATCAACGCCATGAACAGCGTTGGCATAGGCCAGGGCGGAGTCACTTTTAACGTTCCCGCAGGACTGACATTCAACGAAACCGCTCAGATCCCCGAGATCGTAGCCAGCGGTACTGCCGATAATCCCGTGGTGTTCAGAAAATCAGGCACCGGCGCGAATCCCCGCGTGACAGCACCCGGAACCGGTGGAACCAGTGATTATATATTCAAGTTCTCCGGCGCGAACTACATCAGCTTCGACGGCATCGATGTAGCCAATCCCGGCTCCGGAGAAGACATTGAATACGGTTATTGGTTAACCGACAATTCTATGTCCGGTGGTAGCTCCTACAATCAGATCAAGAATTGCGCCGTTACCCTTTCCAGAAACAACCCAAGCACGATCGGCGTCTATTCGATCGTCACTACCTCGAACAATAGCTACAACAGCTATCAGAATATCACGATCACCAGTGCCTACAACGGTATCTGGATGACTGGTATGGATTCCTCTGAAGACGAAGGCGCCATCATCGAAGGATGCGTGTTCAATTCCATCGCGGAGAATAATATGCTCCTGGAATACCAGAACGCGATGAGCATCTTTGACAACGTTATCAACTACCCCACCAGCGAGCCTTGCGCCTCCACCATCTATGGTATTAATTCATACGGTGTCAGCAGCACTACCATCTACAACAACGCCTTCTCAGGCGGTAACCTCACCAGATCGATCACCAATGTATTGCTGAACGATCCTGCCGATATCGAGATCCACCACAACACCATCAGCGGCACCGTCACCACGGCTGCCTGGTATCTGGGTATATATGTCAGTTCACCCAGATGGGGGATGATCAACATCCACCACAATGATATCCACGATATCACGACCGGTATGGTAAACTGGGGAATCTATACGATGCGTGCCTATGACGTCAATATCAACGACAACAACATCTACAATATCTCAACCGGTATGGTCTTCTGGGGAATTCACGCCATCGAGAATATGAGCCTGGATACCCCCGCGAATATCTACAACAACAACATCCACAACATCCTGCTGACCGGTGAGACCATACAGCTCGTTTCCGGTATCAACGTCCAGGATAGATTCGCCAATATCTATAACAACATGGTTTATGATATCAAGGCTCCAAACACCACCTATAACACTCCCGATCCTCAGGTCTGCGGTATTTCCCTCCTGGATATGCAAGTCACCCAGGGTGAGAGAGCCAATGTCTATAACAACAGCGTTCTGCTTACCGCAACCGGTTCCAGCAATTCCAGCTCCGCCTGTTTCTTCTCGACCTTTAGCGGTCCGGTTGACCTGAAGAACAACATCTTCGTAAACAACAGCGTTCCCGGCGCTTCCGGACGGGCAGTTGCCTTCTGGAAGAGAGATGCATCCTTCGCCAACTTTATCGCCACGATGGATAAAAACATCTACTATGCCGGAACACCCAGCGCCAATCACCTGGTCTATTATGACGGAACGAACAGCTGCCAGACTCTCGCGGAATACAAAGCTCTGAACGTCGGAAAAGACCAGAATTCCTACTATGAAAACGTTCCTTTCCTCAGCGCGGTCGCTCCCTACAACCTGCATATCAATCCCGCTGTGGGAACCAACGTGGAAAGCAACGGTATCTATCTGCCCACGGTTCTCGTCGACGATATCGACGGCGATATCCGCAACGTCACTCCTGATATCGGCGCGGACGAAGGAAACTTCTCGACCTTCTCATTCCTCGCTGCTCCCGCCAATGTCACCTGCGTGATGAACGGAACTAACGTCCAGATCAGCTGGAACGCCGTCACCGGCGCCACAGGTTATCGTGTGTATGGATCAAACGACGCCTATCTGACTATGCCCTGGGGAACTCCTCTGCAGACAGTTCTCGCGCCGAATCACACCATCACACTTAGCCCTGCCACACAGTACAAGTTCTACTATGTGACAGCTTACCAATGATCCAGAACCGAGCATAAACTAAACTACGGAATTCAGCAGGACGAGCATTTCCTGCCTGGCTCCGGATAATATGAAGGCTTCCTCCGGGAAGCCTTCTTTTTGCTCATTCAAACTTGGTGGGTAGAATGTATAAACCGAGAAATAGTCTATGCTGAAATGGCTGCCGATATGATCGGCTGAGGCGGCTTTTACGCCTGTTCAAGAGGCCTATAGCCTCTGTGGCAAACAGAATTTGCCACCCCAACGCTACCATCTCAACATACTTACCAACACGATGTGGTAGAGAACCGTCAGAACGGCATTACAATAATGAAGGAAAGTGTTTCTAGGATCGTAATCCGATATGCCAACCAGACACGATCAACCCATTTTAATGGGTTTCCAGACGTTGGGAGGATTTCAATCCGACCATGGTGTTTGCCGCCCCGTAGCGCAGGACTCCGTTCCTGCGGGTGTGTCGCCCCTCCAGGGCTCAGGAGAGGTATTCTGGGCTTGCGTGTTCCTGGGGTTTTGCTTCGCTCCACCCCAGGCTATGGAGTATCGTCGCTCCGGGACTTAGATTATTGTCGTCCTTCCGGGACTTAGATTATTGTCGTCCTTCCAAGACTAACTCTTTCTGCTTCTTTAATATCTTCCCTGTTCTAATTCATCCATCTATACATCCAGCCATCTGTCCTCTTTAGCTCTTTGACTCTTTTTGATCTTCTTTTGATCTCTGTGTCTCGGTGTTTCAACCCCATCTTCTGGCTATCCTCTCTCTATCATCTTATGTCATGACGTAAGATGATAGAGAGAGGATAGCCAGAAGATAGCAAGATGAGTAGGGGCGACATCCTGTCGCTCAAGAGACAAGATGTCTCTGCTACTTAATCCACTTAGAAAAAAGAAATTCTTGACAGCTGATGATTGCGATACACACTTGTTGTGAAAGTGTAAGTGCTTACTTTGTAGAATGTTGGCTTGGTTGGATCACGAACCTGATCTCGCATCAGGTTTAGTTTTTTAGTCTATGAAGATTGTCCTGAGGAGTACTACCCAGGAAGGAGTTTCGTTGCCCTGTCGCTTACGGCCTAATGGTCGGAAAGAAACGCTCGACAATGCAGGCTCTTCGGCCGCTAAGGGACGTTTTAACCAATTTGTCTTATCAAAAAATGAAAACGCGAAGGATCGGCGTTTGCCGGCTTTTTCGGGAATTTCCGTTGATGATCGTCGCACATTATTGACCGCCACACCTCCCCTTGCCAGCCTCCCCTGTCCTTCACTTGAGCTTATCACATCAATAACCAGCGTTCCGGGCAAAATTCTCCCCCGGATGTTTCACAATCTCATTTGTACTCAAGGAGTTATAATGAAAAAACTATCTCTCTTTATTGTCTTGCTCGTTATGAGCATGACCTTTCTAACTGCCCAGGCTGTCTCGGAATATACCTTTGACACTAATACCACGGGAAGCCTGGCAGATATGAGCTCCGGGACGACTCTCCTCCTGAGCGGATATTCCGATTCAGGAGCGACTGCTGTCACGGATATTGGCTTTACTTTTGGCTTTGCGGGAAGTTTCTACACCCAGTTTTCCGCCAATGCCAACGGTTTGATGCGGCTTGGTCCTACGGTCATCGGCTCCGTTTCAGCTCCGGCCGCGAATCAAGCAATTCTTGGTCCCATTTCCGGCGACAACTCGGTTCAGGTTTCCGGAAAGATCCACTCCAAAGTCATCGGTTCATTCCCCAATCGTATACTGATCGTGGAATGGCTGAACCTTCGGGTTAACTATAGTTCAACGGACACAACCGGTCCCTTCTGCACCTTGCAAGCCTGGCTGCATGAGGGAACCAACGTGATCAAGTTCGTCTATGGCCAGATGTATAACAGGTCAACCTCCGCTCAATCACGCGCGGCCTTCATCTCCTCAAACAACGCTGCCGGCGCGGTTGGCTGTGTGGCTACTATATCCACAACTCCTACCTGGATAACGACCAGCGCGTCCCTGACGACCACTTCATTCCCCGCCGGTAGTTATATGACTAATCTGAATAGCAGCGCTGACGGCAGCAGGAGAGTATTCATTATCTCCCCGCCTATCGCTACTGATCCACCTAATCCGGCACTCTTGGTCTATCCTGCGGATAACGGATGGGCACTTCCGGGATCGAGCCTGACTTGGGCTTCCGGAGGAGGAAT
>DAOPZE010000102.1:0-9053 GCA_035353255.1 Candidatus Cloacimonadota bacterium | reverse complement strand
TTTAGTCAAGAGAATTATGTGTGATCATCCCGACTAGTCTCTTGTCCGGATTGAAGTTCATTCCTGCAAAGAGACACGCATGCTCCGTGTGTGAGCACATTTTCTGCTTCCTTAAGGATGCAGACAAGATGTCAGCATTCTGATATCTTTCCTCGCTTGTATCATAACCTCATCATCCTGCTATCCTCTCTCTATCATCTTACGTCATGACGTAAGATGATAGAGAGAGGATAGCAGGATGACAGTCAGAAAAGAAAGGTGAGAGACTGGCTTGAGTTTGGAGTTCAAGGCAGTGGAGACAGATCAGAGTTTGGAGAAAAAACAAAAGGGACGGGATCATGATCCCGTCCCAGTAAGTGTCTGATCTATTTGTTCAGGGCGTGTCTTCCGGCATCATGAAGACTTTGATCAGGTTGTCCTCAAGAGGCAGAAAACGGTTTGCCGCTTTAACTATCGAAGCTCTATTTATCTTCTGGAATCGGGAAGAATTATCGAGGAAGCTATCCAGAGGACGCTTGTTCCATATCCCGGAAGTTATCTGGCTGAGCCAGTAATCGTTCTGGCGAACGCTTTCTTCGTAGCGCTTCTGCAGCGTCACCTTGGCATAGTCGATATATTTATCGGCAAAGAGGCCTGCCTTAACGCTGTCCATGGTGGCAATGACGGCATCGGTCAGCTCGTCCACTCTGTCCGCGGAGCAGGACATCACTGTCTGAAGGATGAAATACGGCGCGGGATAACGATCCACCCAGGCATAAGCCTGAACGAAATAGACACCGCTGCGCTCTTCGCGGATGTTCTCTCGCAGCTTTTCGTTGAGAACCATGAGCATGGCATTGCGATCGACCGTCACTTGCGGATCGAGATTCGCCGGACCGGAAGTGATCAAGCCGACATAGCTCTTATCCGTTCCGCCTTTCTGGAAGACGATCTTCTGCTTGCCACGATTGTACCGCAGACCGACATCTTTGACCTTCTCCATTCGTCCGTCGGTAGGCAGGTTAGCCAGATAAGTCGCAGCATAATCACGGAGCTTGGTTTCGTCAAAGTTACCGACAAAGACAAAGGTAAAATCAGAACAATCGCCG
Source organism: Candidatus Cloacimonadota bacterium (assembly GCA_035353255.1). Classification (GTDB taxonomy): domain Bacteria; phylum Cloacimonadota; class Cloacimonadia; order Cloacimonadales; family Cloacimonadaceae; genus PHBP01. The sequence continues at coordinate 7,965 of DAOPZE010000102.1, read as the reverse complement.
TAACGATCCTGCTGAATACGTTGCAATTGAGCGAGCTTTACCCCGTCCAGATCCTCGACCCGGGTGTTCTTGTTATAGGGGTTTGGCTGCAGGCTCAGGACATCGAGTGTGTCAAAGAAAGCCTGTTCCGGGCTGAGCAAACGGTTCTGATAGAAGAATTTGACTCTGGTGAGGTTGGAGGCAAGGGTGGCTTCATCCCAGCGGGTAGCCTTGACATTCTGATAGATCATTTGGAACATAAGTTCCAGATCAGTGGGTGAGCAGGAGCCGCTGAAGCTTTCCTGATTGACGCTGACTCCGGAGGACACATCGGCGATATTTCCGGCTAATGCCTTGTCCAGAGAAGTCTTATCGAGTTCTCCCAAACCAGATTCTGATTTGTACCAGGAGAGGTATTTCGCCGCTTCCATATCCGAAGAAGGAAGCTTGCTATAGCCACCGGGGCTGAAGGCGCGGAATTGCACTTCGTCGTTCTTGAAATCGGTCTTTTTGGTGTACACGGTGATCCCGTTGGAAAGAGTCCAGCGCTTGATCCCGGCTTTACGGTAGGTGGTTTCCTTGGTGATCTTGCCGGGCTTGGGAACTTCTGCCAGAAGGGGAACATCTGATCCGGTATCCTGATAGTCGGGAAGCTCTGTTTTGACTGCTTCCTTAGCTATGCTAAGAAGTTCAGGGGCGGTAGGAAAGGAGACACCCGGTTTCTCAACGCCTTCTAAAGTAATGACCTGGTTATCCGTGGAGATCAGCTTATCGATCAGGTTATTGACCTCATCCAGGGTGATCTCGGGAAGGATGACATCTGCCAGACCATATTCCTGATCAGGACTGAGATAGGCATCGCCGTGAGTTATAGTGGAAAAGAATCCCCAGGTCATTTGGTCGGATTCACGGGTATCCTTATTCGCCATGGCGCTCTCGTAAGAACGCTTCAGGGAAAGCTTGGCGCGATCGAGTTCTGACTGGGTAAAACCGCTCTTGCGAATGCGATCAGCTTCCTGGATCATTGCGGCGAGGGCAGCTTCTGTTTGCCCATCTCCGATCATGGCTGCCATGGTGACAACCGATTGAGTGGCGATCATGGGATATTCGTAGGCATAAGCATAAGTAAATGGAGGGTTTGCCTGCTGAGAACGTTCTTGCATCCGGGCATTATACATGTCGAAGAACAAGCCTCTGGCGAAGGAATTATAACAATCACCCAGGGTTTTGAAGGTGGTGGGAGGAACCTTACGCAAGATGCTGAGATTGTTTTGGGTGAGCTCTTTATCCAGTGCTACCACGCTTTTAGGCTGGGTATGTTCCGGAACGGTGATCACTGGAAGGGGACGAGGATTCTCGCGCGCTGGGATCTTGCCAAAATACTCGGTGATCAGGGCAAGGATATCCTGGGGGTCAAAATCTCCAACTACAACCACACTCTGCAGATCGGGACGATACCAGTCGTGATAAAAACGCTTGATGGTGTCCAGCTTGAAGGTACTGAGCACGTCATAGGTTCCGATGGGAGAACGTTCGGCATAGCGGCTTCCTTCCCAGACGACGGAATCGGTCTTGGCGGAAACACGGCTCTGGGCGTTCTGACCCATACGCCATTCTTCGATGATCACGCCGCGTTCTTTATCCAGTTCCACGGGGTCGAAGGCAACCTGATATGCCATGTCCGATAGGATCACGAAGCCTTTGCGCAGAGCTTCCGTGTTGTCCGTCGGAATCTTGAACATATACATGGTGAAGTCTTTGCTGGTCATCCCGTTGAGACCGTTCATATAGCCCATACCAACGGAATTGAGGAAATCCAGCATTTCGCTCTTGGCGAAGTTCTTGGTGCCATTGAATGCCATATGTTCCGTGAAGTGTGCCAGACCCCGCTGGTCTTCATCTTCGACGAGAGATCCGGCATTTATGAATAGCCTTAGTTCAGCTTTCTTTTCCGGATGCTTGTTCACCTGAATGTAGTAGCTTAAGCCGTTAGGCAGCTTGCCACTCAGCAGAGCCGGATCCTGAGGAAGCGGAATCCGTGCGGTATCCTCATCGATAACCGCAGTCAGGGTCACGATCGCGATCAGGATCAGCAACGCCAATCCCCATCTTGCCAATTTCATATTATCTCCTTTAGCCCGCCTGAGAAAACTGACTCAGGCTATCAAATCATAGTTATTTGGTGAGTGGTCCGGTGGTGAAATTGACCAGGAATTGCTGGTCTTTATAGAGAATATTGGTTTCATCTCCGAAAGTGTAGCTGTTGCCATCCTCGTCATAGAGGACGACGAAATAGTAGTATCTTGTGGCAGGTGTGGGAACCCAGGGCTGAACGTTCGAATCCACGGGAACAGAGTAGTTTACGTGGGTGTAACGCATCTGCCCGGCTTCGATATCCGTAAGATTGCCTACCCGGATGGAGGAGACGAAGTTGTTGCGGTAGATCTCCGCGGAAGTGATCTTGCGGTTGCTGTTGTTCACGATCTTGATCGAAGCGCGGTTGGGATCGATATAAACAGACTGCGTCTTCCCTATCTGGATATCCATGGAAGTGCTGTCCGTGTAAGCAAGTTCATTATCATCATAGATCTGATAGGTTTCGCCTACCAGATGGATAGGAACTTCCTCATACAAAGTTCCAGTAAAGATCGTTTGCGTTCCGGTCTCTACCTCGAAAGCCTGGTTGCCATTGGCGGGGATTGCGACTTCTCCGCCATCAGCGACCCTAACGTAAATAGGGTAGGAACAACGGTTGAAGAACTTGATCCTGGCTCCTGATTCACATCCGGCAAGCACGAGCAGCAGCGCCGGGATGAGGAGCAATAGTGCTTTGTGTTTCATGTTATCCTCACGATTTGAATTCAGAGGTGATGAACTTGATCAGATGGTCGGGATCGTAAGACATCTTGGCTTTGCGAAGACCTTCGATGCCAAGATCCTGTTCCCTGTTAATCCAGGATATACCTTTACCCTGAAGATATTTGGCAGTTTCCCAGTTGATGAGCTGGGCACTGCCTTTCATATCCGGATCGAACTTCTCGTAGTGAATAGCAGCCATGTCCGCGGTGAGCGGGCTGAATACCGAATAGGCGGAAATGCTGTGCTGGTGGCAAACGATCAAGCCCTCGACAGGCAGATCATCCCACATTTCAAAGGTGTTCAGGATAGCTTCGAACTCGCTGTCCAGGAAGGGACCTTCGGCGTCACGCTCACGCCGCCACTTTTTGGTGAACTCAATGACCATGGGAGCTTTGTCCTTGGTGATCGGGATCATTCGGTAATCCGGATAGGCTCTAGTGTATTGGGAAATAAGATTCTTCTTCTTGGCGAGCTTCTTTCCTTTGAGTTCCGCCAAACGCTGAACGCTGTGCACGTAGTCAGCCCATCCACGGTTGTCATCGACCTCAAAATGGTCGTGGATCCCGGGATGGCTCAGGAGATAGTCTTCCGGGATGAGGATCAACTCCGCAAGAGGCATGATCTGGCGCGTTTCCTTCACCAACCGGACAAGATAGTCCACGCTGATCGACTCCCCCAGAGGGAAGCAGATGTAAGAATATTTGGGATTGAACAGAATGAGGTTTCCGTCGTCGAAAGCGATCTGATTGTCATAGATCTTGCCCCAGGCGTAGAGATTGGCAACGGAATAGTCGCAGGATTCTCTTGGAAAACGGGCAAGATAGTCTTCCAATACCGGTTTGTGCGATAGGTTCAGAGATTCTAGTTTTAACATAATCGAGCTGTTTTGTGATCCTTTAGTCACGTGGTTGTTTCAGAATGAAGGGTGTGTAGCTCTGCATGACCTCAAAGCCAAGAGAGCCGTAAAACTTTTCATAGCCGGGCTCACTGATGAGACCGATCCATTGCAGCTTATTTTCCGTCAGATGCTGAACGAGCTTGCGAACGATGCCTTTACCAATGCCCTTGCCCCGATGGATGGAATCCACTGTCACATCCTGGATATAGGCATCCGAACAGCCGTCGGAGATTGCTCTTCCCATGCCGACGATCTCACCCTCCAGCTTCGCGATGACAAAGCAATAGGTATCCTCGATGATCCTGGCGACAGTTATCAGATACCGGGGATCATCACCGGGTTCCCACCATCCTGCCTGACGATAGAGCTGCAGGATGCGCTCTGTATTCGTCTTCTTGACGATTGAATAGATTACTTCTTTCATGATCCTATCCCCTTCATTTCGTGATATAAGCACCGTTGCCGGATTTGGCGACCAGCCCTTTAAGCTCGAGATTCAACAGGATCACCGAAAGCCTGCCGAAGTTGTGACCGGTCAGGAGCAGAAGTTCGTCAAAGCTTATCTCTCTTGATTCTTCCTGAAGACGCTTGAGAACCGCTCCCTCCTCGACGCTCAGTTCGGGGAAGATCTCCAGTTGCTCGGTTGGTTTGTCTTCGATTCCCAGACGTTCGAGAATATCCTCAGGACAAGTCACAAGGCAAGCGCCTGTCTTGATCATATAATTCGGTCCCTGCGCGTTCTGGTGATTGACGTTGCCCGGAAGTGCCAGGATATCCTTGCCCTGCTCGAGGGCAAACTTCCCTGTGAGCAAAGCTCCGCTGGTCATCTGCCCCTCTGTGATGAAAACTGCATCTCCCAGAGCGGAGATCAGCCGGTTGCGAGCAGGAAAGTTCCATTTCTCCATCTTTGAGCCAGGTTCATACTCCGAGATCAGGGCACCGTTGTTGATGATCTGTTGCGACAGGGGTTTATTGAACAACGGATAGATGCTCTCGACTCCGCTGGCAAGCACAGCGATAGTCTTTGTTCCGTTCTCAACGGCTGTCTGATGGGCGACCGTATCGATACCCATAGCCAGTCCGCTGATGATAGTGACGCCATTTTCGCAGACAGGTTTGAGTAACTTCGCGGTCATCTCTCTACCATATGAGCTGGGTTTTCTTGTACCAACCACTGCCAGCCGTTTTGAGTTTAGCGCTTCATGCAGACCTCCACGATAGTAGAGGATCAGAGGCGGAGAGAAGAGCACGGCCAGGTCTTCAGGATAGTCGGCATCCGTGAGACAGGTGAAACTGATCTGATACGTCTCCATGAGCTTGATGATCTGAATCAAGGAGGGTAGTGGCTCAGCTATTCTGAGATAGCTCTTTGCCTTGTCCGGGATCAGATCGCTGAAATAGACGGCATGCTCCGGCACACCGACGAATTTGCATGGATCAGGATAGGCTTCCAGCAAACGCTGCGCCATCTTAGGTCCCATACCAGGGGCGTTTTTGAGACACAACCAGGCTTTCAGTTTGTCTTGATTCATGAGTTCTTTAGGATCTTGAATAGCCTGTGTTTGAGAGCTTCGATGTTCTCTCCTGAGATCGAGGAGATAGGCAGAATGTCTTCGCCAAGCTCCTCCCTGAACTTATCGGATATGGCTTTAACTCTCGTTTCCTTCTCCTCTTGGTTCATGGTATCGAGCTTGCTGATCGCCACCAGATAGGGCTTCTTATCCATGAAAGTATCATAGAGATAGAGTTCAGCCCTGAGGGTACGATAGGCAAGCACCGGATCAGGAGCATCTACGTCGATGAGGAAGAGCAGGACACCCGTGCGTTGGATGTGCTTGAGGAACTGCACGCCGAGACCTTTGCCCATATGCGCGCCTTCGATGATGCCGGGGATGTCCGCCATGACGAACGACTGGTAATCTCCCACTCTGACGACGCCAAGCATCGGCTCAAGAGTGGTAAATTCATAATCGGCGATCTTGGGTCTGGCGGAGGACATAACGCTTAGCAGGGTGGATTTCCCGGCGTTGGGGAAGCCAACCAAACCAACATCAGCCATCAGCTTGAGAACAAGTTCCAGATGCTTTTCCGGTGTTACCCTGCCTGGGGTAGCGTGACGCGGAGCCTGATTGACTGAGTTCATGAAGTTAACGTTGCCCTTCCCACCGGAACCGCCTCTGGCAACGACAATCTCCTCGCCTTCGATGGTCACGTCTGCGATCTTGACTCGTTTGTCATCTTCCTGTATCTCAAATATCTCAGTACCCAATGGCAGACGCAGAACAACCGGTTCGCCGGAGGCTCCTGTCTTTTTGGCACCACCGCCATAATGTCCGTTCTCAGCTTTGTAAAGCTTCTTATAACGATAATCCAGGAGGGTATTGACGTTAGGATCACCGACGACGATAATATCACCGCCTCTGCCTCCATCGCCACCATCCGGACCACCCTTGGGCATAAACTTTTCGCGGCGAAAGCTGATGACGCCATCGCCTCCATTACCGGCTTTGACCCTTATAGTTGCATAATCGATAAACATATATTTACTTAATTACCATTACCTTATGAGTTATTATCCGGGAACCCTGACTGATCCTGAGGAAGTAGATCCCGGTCGGAGCGTTTCTCAAGGCGGTTCCCATTGTCCAATTGAGCGTTTCCGTTTCATTACGCGGAGTGATCTGAGGAAGGCTTTGTACCTCCTGACCCCGCATGTTAAAGACTGATATCCGCAGAGCTTCTCTGCTGAGCCCTGAAAGTGTAATGGGGACGCTTCCTATCCCGGAACTGACGGGATTCTGCATCCTGCACCCTAAAACCTGTGATACGGGTATAACAGGATCGTCACTGTCCACATATTCCTCGAGTACAACGAGGTCATAAGCATTGTCGCTGAACTGAAAGTAGTAGCCGGTGGGAATGGGAAGGATTCCTGCGAATGTATATGTGCCCTGAGCGATATCCATGGTCTCTGGGACAAGATCGACGAAGTTCATCCCGGTATCATCCAGCTGAAGCTTTGCTACCAGCGGGCAATCACCATCCGCGTCTGTGTATGTGACCAGATATTGACCTGTTGCCTCCGAATGAGAAGTCCACTCTACTTCAGGAAGGGTGTTCTGCGTCACCTGGTAGTGATGGCGAATGAACTCGGCAACCCCGATCGTGCCATAATCCCCGAGGTTAAAGGTGGGCGTCATGGTCTGAATATCCATAACCAATTGCATAGTGACATCCGTCAGGAGTAGAGTTGAGCTGGTATTGGGCCATCCGCCAAAATCCGGATCTGCAGCCAGATCTGCCCAGTTGCATGCCATAAAGAGAGTCCCACCGCTGACCTGGCTTTGGATATTTCCCAGCCTGGAAAATGTGGGGATCTCGCTCTCGCCCATACCGATCTTGTACAATCCCGTGGAGACAACCCCCAGAATATTGAACGAATAGATCATCGCAAAGGCAACTGAATCAGAGGCAGCTTCAGGATTGGCGATCATACTCATATAGAGGTTGTAAGAAGTGATGGAATTCAACGTCGGGAAAGCGTTTGCTGAATTGCGTAGTCCCCGCACGAGCTTGGTATCGTTATAGCCAAGATACGTATCCGTCAGATCCAACGCCGGAGCATATACCGTCAGAGAATCACCTGCGGGATCGGAACCGATCAGCGCAAGCCGGTTCAAGGCAGGCGGAAAGGTCGTTTCTGGCAGATAAGCACCCTGAAGATAGGACATACTCTCCCCTTCCATGGTCATACTGGTTTTGACCCGATAGTCCAGTGACTGTCCCCAGTTATAAGGAATCTCCGCTTCATATTCCAGGTTGCCTGTCAGTTCAGGGCTGACCGCGGTCCATTCACCGCCTGTGCTATAGAACAGCTGATAGTCCGTGAAGGTCTCATCCACACCATTGAACCTGATATGCAGATTCCCCTGCGCATCGCGGGAGCTATGCCTGAGATTGGCGAACACGCTCATGTCCTGAGCGGAAAGATATGCCGTCAGCAAGAGAAACATGACTAGTATGATCTTACGCATTGAAACTCCTATTTACTGATCACGCCGGTATCCACCAGCTTTTTGAAATATGTCCAGCTCGTCTCGTTGGGAGTGAGAAATTCCGTTGGCGCGGAGTTATATTCAGGGTGTTGCGCCTCGACGTATTCCCTGATAGCCAAGGGAAGCTCCGAATATCCTCCGGGAAGCTTGCGTCCGCGGCAAACAAAGACCAGA
>DAOPZE010000101.1:0-9064 GCA_035353255.1 Candidatus Cloacimonadota bacterium | reverse complement strand
TGGTGATGATTTTATTGACACTTTGTCAAACGATAAAACAATGGCTCATATGAAGCAGAAAATGTCTATAAAAGCCGATCAGATAAAGAACCAGAGCTTGCCTGAAAGTTGCGGAACGCTGACTCTTTATGGTAGCGAAGGTGAGCTGTACACTCTTTATTGTGGGAATCTGCGGCGGAAATGGCAGTTTTTGAGCCGGAGCAGCGAAGATGACAGGGTGATCAAAGAAGTTTTGGATCAGACCACAAGCGTGGCATGGACAGAGGCAGTCTCCCTGGTCGAAGCGCTGGCAGACCATAAATTCATCCTGAAGAATAGCACTCCCCTGTATCAGCAACAGCTCTTTCCTCCGAGGGATTACGTCTATCTGGCGCTCTCCGCGGAGGCTTTTCCGTTTGTGAGGATCAGTGAGCATACGACAGAGGACTGGCAGTATCTGGGACCGTTTCGCAGCAGGTTCTTTCTAACGGATTTTATCGACAGTCTCTCCAGGATACTGAAGCTTCCGCATTGCGAGCAGCTTTCCTTCCCTTGCGAGAAGTTTGACCGGGATCTATGCCGTGGATGGTGTTTGAGCCTGAATACTGAGCGGGAGATCGACAGCACCAGGGATCTGGAGAAGCTTCAGAAGTTGCTGTTCGAGAGCTATATGACGCCTTCGGATAGCGTGATCAAACTACTCAGGACGCAGTATGATACCTATTTCGATAATCTGGAATTTGAGAAAGCTGAGATGTTTACTGAGCCTCTGGAGATTCACCGTAAATACAAAGACTGGCTGGAATTCCTGATCGCTACCAAGAGCCTGAACTTTCAGGATCAGAACTATAAGGTCGTGGATGGTCAATTAGCCGCAGCCCTTATCGAAGGTGAATGGCACGATCTTCATATTCTGAGGACAGAATTTCGCCCCAATGAGCTTCTGGCGCTGGATAAAGCAGTCGTCGATGAAGCCAGGGTCATCTATGATTATTACAAAACTAAGATAGAGGTTTTATGATGTTTGATAAGCTAAAAACACTATCCTGCGTAAAGCATGCCTGGCAGGGAAAAGTGCGCGATATATATGATCTGGGAGATAAGCTCCTGATCGTCACCAGCGACAGGATCTCTGCCTTCGATGTCGTCTTCCCCACTCCCATCCCGGATAAGGGCAGGATTCTGACTCAGATATCAGTTCATATATTTAAATCCACGGCGGATATGGTGCCCAATCACTTCCTGAGTGACCAGGTATCGGACTTTCCGGCAGAGTTTTTACCTTTCGCAGAGTATCTCAAAGGGCGCTCGATGCTCGTTCGCAAGACGAGAGTCATCCCCTTCGAATGCATCGTCAGGGGCTACATCACCGGAAGCGCCTGGAGCGAATATAAGCGTTCCAATACGATCGGCGGGATGCTTTTGCCGGATGAGATGCAGGAAAGCCAGAGATTCGCCAAACCGCTGTTCACGCCAAGTACCAAGGCAGACAGCGGACATGACGTCAATATCTCCTATCGTGATATGCTTTCCCGCATGGATGAGTGGCTGGCGACCAGGATCAAGAATTACTCCCTGAAGATGTATGAATATGCTCATGACCTGCTGTGGGACAAGGGTATAGTCGTGGCTGACACAAAGCTGGAATTCGGAACGATCGGCAATGAAGTGCTCCTCATCGACGAAGCTTTGACGCCTGATTCATCAAGATTCTGGGATGCCGGATCATATCAGATCGGACAGACTCCGCTCAGCTATGACAAGCAGTATCTGCGTGACTATCTGGAACAGCTTGGCTGGGATAAAACCCCTCCCGCTCCGGAGCTTCCTCAGGAAGTCATCGAGCAGACCCGTGATAAATATATACAGATCTATCGGATAATTACACAGGATGAGACGACGAAATGGTAAGAGTAATCTGCATTGTCGATGACGAAGAAGATCTGGTCGAAAACCTCAGGATCGAGATCCAGGAACTTCGCCCTAATTGGGAAGTGATCGGATTTCACTCCGGTCTGGATGCCATCAAAGAGATAATGACCGGCAGGATCGATCTGGTTCTGACGGATATCGCCATGCCTGATATGGATGGCTATGAATTGTATTGGCGGATCAAAGATTATAATGAAGACCTGCCTGTGATCATGATGACCGGCTTTGGCTACGATCCGAATCACGTGCTTGTACGCGCCAAAGTGGACGGACTCAAGGATATTCTCTATAAACCTTTCGAGACGGAACGATTGGTCGATCTGATCGAGAAGAGACTTCCAGCGGTAAAGAGTGCCGATCAATAAGTTCATCAAAGATAATCTATACAAACGCACGGGGATAAGCTATATGCTCTATCCCCTTTCTTTGCTCTGGCAGGGGATTCATCGCCTCAAGCAGGCAAGAGATGAACGAGATCAGTATATCGCTCCGGTGGCAGTGATCAGCATCGGTAATATTGTTTCCGGAGGTGGTGGAAAGACGCCTCTGACCATTAGTATCGCGCGGCGGCTCGTACTGGAAGGCTATCAGGTCGCGGTCTCGCATCGTGGCTATAGAGGTGAGTTTGAAAACAGTCTCAAAGTGGTACACGGCAGTGAGATAGACAAGTACTCTGCTGCAGTCCTGGGAGATGAAGCCTTCATGATCGCGAAAGCCGTACCTGAGATACCCGTGGCTGTGGGCAAGGACAGAAAACTGGCGATCAAGACGCTGCTGAGGCTCTATCCCAAGCTAGATCTGGTGATTTTGGACGATTCCCTGCAGAATCGCAGGGTCAGACATGATCTGGATATAATCACTTTCAGCTCGGAGACAGGGATCGGGAATGGATTCGTCCTCCCCGCGGGATACTTGAGAGAACCGCTTTCCTCTATCCGTAAAGATTCTTTGGTCGTCATCAACGATAAGAATTCAGACAAGGAAGCTGTTTCGGAATTGATCAGGATCATTGGAAAGCATACGGATAAGTTGTTCGTGGGGTTTGCGGGATTCGCCGGATTGATCGATCATCAAGGCAACGTTCATGAGATGGATGAACTACACTCAAAGAGTGTCTTCCTCGTTTCAGGAATAGCTTCGCCAGAGTCTTTCGAGCGGACAGCACGGGGTAATGGGATTTCCTGGAAGCGTCATTTCAGCTATCCAGATCACTACTCCTACAAGGTGATAGATGATCTTCTTGCCTTGATGAAAGGTGATCCTGCGGCTTGGGCGATATGTACTGAAAAAGACTTTGCCAAGCTGGCACGGCATGAGGAGATCAGAGAGAGGATCTTGTATCTGAAGCTGGAGCTGAATCTGGACAGAGAAGAGGAGTTCTACCGGCTGCTGAAAGAGCGGCTGGCCCAAAAGACCCATTGAGAAGCGACTGCGATGGCTGCAGTCTCTGCCCTGGCGATCAGGGGACTGAGGGTGATCTCAGACAGAGGCAGAGAACTAAAGATAGTGTTTTCGGAGTTTGACCAGCCACCTTCAGGGCCGATCACAAAGCAGGGAGGCGGGGTTTCATCAAGCGAATCGAGCCAGATATCGGGACGTCTCTCACTGCAGATCACCGGTTGATATCCCTCTGCACGGATGGCGTCGAGTTGATTCTTCAGAGTCAGTGTTTCTGATACTTCCGGTAGCCAGGGATTGTCGCACTGCTTGATCGCTGAAAGTGCCGTTTTGATAAAGCGTTCACGGGTATTGTCCGAAGGTTTTCTCACGGAAGTGTCACTGACAAAAGGGAATAGAGCATAGGCACCCAGTTCCGTGCATTTCTCCACGATCAGTTCATCATGCTGGGATTTGAGCAAACTGAAGGCAATGGCATACTTCCTGACGGGATTGACCTTAATCTCTTCCAGAAAAACAAGCTCTGCCTGCTTTTTGCCGATGGAAGCGATCCTTGCCTTGATCAGAAGACCTTTGCCGTTGTTGAGGCTGACCTCGTCTCCGACAGCTGAACGGCGAACGTTGGCAAGATGGTGAAACTCTGACCCTTCAAGTATGAAGGAAGCTTCACCGATGGCTTTGATCTCCGGTGTGTAATATGAAGGCATATGTTTAGCTGAAATAGTCTCTGAGTTTGGAGAAGAAGCTCTTACCGGGTTTGAGATCACGCTTCTTGTCAAATTCCTTGAGCTTGGTGTAGAGTTCTGTCTCTTCTTTGGATATCTTGGTGGGTGTGACGACGGTCACTTTCACGATGATATCGCCCTTGGAATATGTATTCAAGCCCTGGATACCTTGTCCTTTGAGGCGGAAAAGTCTTCCGCTTTGCGTTCCTGAAGGTATCTTCATTTTGACTGTGCCTGTGAGGGTCGGAACGATGACTTCATCGCCGAGTACAGCCTGTGATACGGAAATGGGAAACTCCAGGATCAGGTTGTTGCCGTCTCGCTCGAAGGTGTCATCCTGCTTTTCTCTGATCAGGACGAGGATATCGCCACGCTGACCGCCTCTGGGACCGGTATTGCCCTGTCCACGCAGACGGATGTATTGGTTCTCTTCCACACCGGCGGGTATCTTGACGTTGATCTCTTTGACCTTGCCCATTCTGCCTTCGCCATAGCACTTGGGGCATTTATTCTTGATGATCTTGCCTTCGCCTCTGCAGGTTGGACATTCAGCTACAGACTGCATCTGTCCGAAGAGGGATTGCACCGTTCTGCGCACCTGTCCTGTGCCGTGGCACTGAGTGCAGGATTCGCTCTTGCCATCAGCGGAACCGGAGCCGTTGCACTTGTCGCAGGCATCTTTGACGCCGATCTTGATGGTCTTCTCTGTGCCCAGAGCCACTTCCTTGAGTGTAAGTGAAAGCTCGATCTGCAGGTCTTCTCCACGGTTGGAACTTCGCTGACCGCCTCTGCCGCCAAAGCCTCCCCCACCACCGCCAAACAGAGTCTCAAAGATGCTGCTGAAGCCGCCTCCACCGAAGAGATCGCTGATATCATCAAAGTGATGGAAGTTATCCCAGGAGAATCCACCTCCGCCAAACTGGCTCTCCAGCCCGGCATGGCCATATTGGTCGTAGATCTGCTTTTTATCTTTGTCTGAGAGGATCTCATACGCTTCGGAAGCCTCTTTGAACTTCTCTTCGGCTTCTTTGTTATCCGGGTTCTTATCCGGATGAAACTGCATGGCAAGCTTTCGGTATGCCTTCTTTATAGTAGATTCGTCGGCAGCCTTGTCAACTCCCAGAACTTCGTAATAATCACGTTTTGCCATCTAAATAAACTCCTTGAGACGGTACTGCGGGCTAAATATGACCCGAAGACCTTTGCGGGACGCTTCTGCTACGTCCGGCAAAGATCTCAGAGATAATTGTGGAGAGCGTACCAGCCGGCACGCTCTCCGTATTGTTAAGTCTATTTATCGTCAACTACTTCGAAATCGGCATCGATAGGACCGTCATTCTTGGGTTGATCCTGTTGTTGTTGCTGCTGATTGGCAAAGTCCTCAGGATTGAATCCCGCGGCATTGGGATCAAAACCACCGGCTCCTCCCTGTCCTTGCTGTTGCTGCATATGGGCATAGATGATCTCGCCCAGCTTCTGCGCTTTCTTGGAGAGGGTTTCCTTGATGCTGTCGAGCTCTTCCTTGGTAGTAGCTTTCTCAAAGGCTTCACGAGCTTCTTTGACCGCTGCCTGGATCTCGCTCTTCTCGGTTTCGCTCAGCTTGTCCCCATACTCTTCCAGACTCTTATCCGTAGAGAAGATCAGCGTATCAAGCTCATTCCTGGCTGTGACGAATTCCTGACGCATCTTGTCTTCGTCGGCATGCATCTCAGCATCTTTGATCATGCGTTCGATGTCGTCCTGATTGAGGTTTCCGGCTCTGTCGATCACTATCGACTGTTCCTTGCCGGTTCCCTTGTCTTTGGCGGAAACATGCAAGAGACCATTAGCGTCGATGTCGAAGGTGACTTCGATCTGCGGAATGCCTCTGGGAGCTGACGGAATACCGACCAGATCGAATCTGCCCAGTGACTTGTTATCATTTGCCATCGGACGTTCACCCTGAAGAACATGGATCGTCACCGCGGTCTGATTGTCAGCCGCTGTGGAGAATATCTGGCTCTTCTTGGTAGGTATCGTGGTATTCCTGCTGATCAGAGCGGTCATCACGCTGCCCAGGGTCTCGATACCAAGAGAAAGAGGCGTCACGTCGAGCAAGAGCACATCACTGACTTTATCGTCACCGGAAAGGATAGCACCCTGGATCGAAGCTCCGATCGCCACAACTTCATCAGGATTCAGGCTACGATTCGGCTTCTTGCCAAAGAACTTCTCGACCGCTTCCTGCACAGCGGGAATACGTGTGCTTCCACCAACCAGAAGAACTTCCTGGATCTGGGAGGCATCAAGCTTTGCATCAGCCAATGCCCGTTTACAAGGCCCAAGAGTACGTTCGACCAGATCCGCCGTCAGACGGTTGAATTCAGACAAGCTCAGATCCAGCACCAGGTGCTTGGGACCTGTGGCATCCGCGGTAATATACGGCAGATTGATATTAGCGCTCTGTGTACCGGAAAGCTCGACCTTCGCCTTCTCCGCCGCTTCACGCAGACGCTGAAGTGCCATCGGGTCTTTGGAGAGATCGATCCCTTCCTGCTTCTTGAAACTCTCGAGGATCCAATCCATAACCCGCTTGTCAAAATCATCTCCACCCAGGTGAGTATCACCGTTCGTGGAAAGCACTTCGACCATTCCTTCGGCTATATCCAGTATGGAGATATCAAAGGTACCGCCACCAAGGTCATAGACCGCGACTTTCTGTTCTTTCTTGTTTTCCATACCATAAGCAAGCGCTGCCGCTGTGGGCTCGTTGATGATTCGCTTCACTTCCAACCCGGCGATCTTACCGGCATCCTTGGTTGCCTGACGCTGATCATCATTGAAGTACGCGGGAACCGTGATCACAGCTTCCGTCACTGCCTGACCCAAATAGGCTTCGGCGGTTTCCTTCATCTTTCCCAGCACCATGGCAGAGATCTCCTGCGGAGTGTAATTCTTGTTATCCGTGTCGATATGTACGGCAGCCTGACCCTTGAGCCCGGAGATCACCTTATAAGGAGCTTGCTTGATCTCTTCGCCGACTTCGTTATAGGCTCTGCCCATAAAACGCTTGATCGAATATACGGTATTGAGAGGATTGGTGACAGATTGACGCTTTGCAAGCTGTCCTACCAAACGCTGACCATCCTTGGTGAAGCCCACGACAGACGGTGTCGTGCGTGAACCTTCGGCATTGGTGATCACTACGGGTTTACCACCTTCAACGACTGCGACGCAGGAGTTTGTGGTACCCAGGTCTATTCCAATTATCTTTCCCATGTTTTCCTCCATGTGGTTTTATTAATCTTCATTTATGGTCTCAGTGACAGGCACAAGTTCCGCTCCGTTCGAGACGGCAACTTTCACCGGTCTGATAACTTTATCATGCATCGTGTATCCATTCTGAATGATCGCCGCGACTTTATTCTCCTCCAGTTCAGAGGGAATATGCGCCAATGCGTCATGCAATTCCGGATCGAACTCAGTTCCCAGAGCTTCGATCTTCTTGATTCCCTGATTCTCCAGAACTTTGCGTAGCTGCTGTTCGATCAGCAGGATACCCTTGATCAGAGGATCTGCATTCTGTTCCGGTTCAATATGCGCCAAAGCACGCTCAAAATTATCCATCACATCGCAGATCTCCAGCGAGAGTCTCTCGGTCGAACGCTTGATCCAATCCGACTTTTCCTGATTACTGCGTCTGCGGAAGTTCTCGAATTCTGCCATACTGCGCAGGTATTTGTCCTTCCATTCATCCCGTTCGGCAGTCAGCTTGGAAAGCTCATCCGGCTCTTCTGCCAGGATCTCTTCCATCGCCTCGGCAAGCTCATCCAGGTTGATATTATCTGCTGTGGTCTCTGTCTCTTTCTTCTTCTGTGTCATGTATTTCCTCAAATTCATTTCGGTACGATCATACCTTTACGGGTCGTGACCGTAATAGTATTGGTGATATCCCTGATCAAGGGGATCAGCTTTCTATAATCAGTGCGGATCGGAGCAATGACACCCAGGAATCCCGGTATGCCAAAGACCTCGTATTTACCGTAGATCACTACGAAGTTGTACCAATCTTCATTGTGCAGATCCTCGCCCATGAGAATATTGACCTGATTCTTGCTCACGTTGGAGCGCATCAGATTGAGCAAGTGATCCTGTCTCTGGATCAGATTCATGAAGCTCAGGATCGTATGCTTGGAATCAAACTCCGGCTGCTCCAGAAACTTGATCGAACCATCATAGTGAATGAAGAAGTCACTGATCTCAATGAAAGCTTTATGCAGCTCACGCAGGAAGACACTCACCAACGCATTGTCCTGATGCATCTTATCCCGCATCTCAGCCAAAACCTTGTTAGCAATGTCATAGATCCTGAGTCCGGCAAGCTCATCATTGAGATACCGCACCAGTTTCCTCAGTTGCGTCTCTGAGATATCATAATCGCAGGTCATGATGACAGTCTTATCCAGTCCGCTATCCAGGCTCATGAGAAAGAGCAGCTTACGTCCACCGATAGGAAACACGTCCAGCTTCGCCAGATATCCATTCGAAACTTCCGGCTCAGCCACAAAGCTAAGCTGATCCGTCTCCTTCGCCAGCATTTGCATGATGTAATGCAGAGCCCTGGGAGTGTCCTTATAGTTATGAATGAGCAGATCCCTGAGGATCTCCATCCGTTCATAACGTATCTTTTCATTCGCTTCAGAGATCAGATCAAGATATGACCTGTAGCCCCTGGTAGTCGGCATTCTGCCCGCGGAAGTATGAGGCTGGTAGATCAGATTCAGCTGCTCCAGCTTAAAGAGATCCAGACGCAGCGTGGCAGAGCTGACATCCCGCAAATACTTCTCATTCAGAACCCTGGACGACACCGGCTCATTCGTGCCGATAAATTCATCCACAAGCGCTCTTAAGGTGTCATTTAGTCTAAGCTGATTCTTCTTCATCCTTTTACATCCGTGAGTTTCTTAGCAGTCTCAAGCATCATCTGCTAATCTAAGGACAAACTAATCAGAGCCAGTAAATTGTCAATCAAAATGTTTGAGTGCTTAAAA
>DAOPZE010000100.1:0-9246 GCA_035353255.1 Candidatus Cloacimonadota bacterium | reverse complement strand
TCCCAAAAATCACCTTGACAAATATCAAAAGCTAAAAGATGTTAGGTTCTCTGGGATAATCCGCAGTTGTATTGGTCCCTCCAAACTAGATAGTAAATAAAACAGATGGAGATAAATGATGCCCAAGTACTTGATCCTAATGCTCGTTATCGCACTCCCCCTGATGAGTTGCAGCTGGTTTCAAAAACAAGCTGCAGAACCAACTCCGCAATTGAACCAGCCTCAAACCAGCGTTTCCTGGACTCTGGAAGATTCTCAAGCTGCCGCGCATAGCCTGGCGGGGGAAGTTCTCTCCCTGAAATGGCTGTCGGACTTCACAGTGAAGTACGAACGCACTCCCGTCATGATGGTGGATAAGATCCGCAATCTCACAGACGAAGACATAACCATGGATTCCCTGATCAAAGAATTCTCCCGCGAACTTATGAAGGGCGGCAAGGTACGCATCGTCACCCTGCGTGAAGATCGTCCTGATCCCTCTGACCCCAAAGCGCAGACCGATTCTGCCAAGAATGTTGACTACGTTTTCAAGGGTACTCTGGACCGCAATGGCAGTTTGGATGACGGCGCCAGAAGCAGGCTCTATTTCGTCGATCTCACCATGGCTGATAATCACAGCGGCGAGATGGTCTGGCAGGGGCAGTTCAGGCTACAAAAGCAAAACCTGGGCAACTGAAGCGGGGATAAAAGATAATGCAGATAACCAAACTTGACCAGATGTTCGATGCCCTCAAATCCCGTCCAAAGAAGCGTCTCGTTGCCGCCTGGGCGAATGATGCCCACACCGTCGGCGCAGTCTATGAAGCAGTTAAACTGGGGATCATCGATGGGATCCTCGTGGGCGATTCCAAGATCATCAAGGCGACTTGTAAAGAGCTGGAGATCGATCCCGCCAGCTTCACTATCATCCACAAAAACAACGACATGGCAGCCGTGAACAAAGCCGTGGATATGATCAATGCCGGAGAAGGCGACTTCCTGATGAAAGGCCTGATCTCCACTGATCGCTATATGAAAGCCATCCTGAACAAGGAAACCGGATTGATGAATCCCGGAGCGGTGCTCTCCCACGTGACCGTGGTGGAGCCGCCCACTTACCATAAACTCCTCATCGTGGGTGACGTCGCGATCATTCCTCTGCCCGATCTGAATCAAAAGATCGCCATCGTGAATTATCTGATCAAGGTCGCCCAGCTTCTGGGGATCGAGCAGCCCAAAGTCGCACTGCAGGCTGTATCCGAGCAGGTTCTGTACAAGATACCCTCCTGCGCCGATTCCGCGATCATCGCCAAGATGGCTGACCGTGGTCAGATCAAAGGCGCGATCGTCGAAGGTCCTCTGGGAATGGACATGATCATCGACAAAGAAAGTGCCGACATCAAGGGCATCAAGAGTGTTGTCTGCGGCGACGCGGATTGCATCCTCTTCCCTGTGATCGAAGCCGGTAATGTTTTCTACAAGACCATGACCAAGTTTGGCGGTGCCAATCTCGGCGCGATCGTCATGGGCGCCCGGGTTCCGGCTGTGCTTTCTTCCAGAGGAGACAGCGAGCAGGTCAAGCTCTATTCCATCGCTCTGGCAGCCATGCTGGCATAGAAGAGGCAGATAGTAATGAGTATCCGAAGCTTAAATGAACTTGCGGATCACGTCAAAGCCAAAGGGAATCGCACCCGTATAGCGGTGGCAGTGGCTGAGGATACAAACACCCTCGGCGCGATCCTGAGAGCTTCCGCCGAAGGTTTCGTCCTTCCCATCCTGCTTGGTTCGGAAGAGCGCATCCGTAAGCTCTGCGTTCAGGAAGGTCTCGATCCCGCGGACAGCCGGTTCATTGATATTCAGGACGAGTATAAGGCGACCAAAGAAGCCGTACGCATGGTCCGTTGTGGCGAAGCCGACGTCCTGATGAAGGGTCTTGTGGGCACGGATAAACTACTCAGAGCTGTCCTGAACAAGGAAGAGGGATTACTCCCTCCCAAAGCTGTGATGAGCTATGTCTGCGCTCTGGAACTCCCCAGGTATCACAAACTTCTCTTCCTCTCGGACACGGCAGTCCTGCCGTATCCCGATATGGATCAGAAACTTGCCATGATCCGCTATTCGGTTCAAATGGCACATAAATTCGGCATCGAGGATCCCAAAGTAGCCCTGATCTCCGCCACGGAAAAGCCGACAGAGGCACTTCCGGCTTCCATGGAGTATGCCCAGATCTGCAAGATGGCAGAGCGAGGTCAGGTGAAGGGCTGCACCATCGATGGACCTCTGGATCTCTTTCTCGCCTGTGATCCCTCCAGCCTGGAGATCAAAGGCGTTGCTTCCCCGCTTGCCGGAGACGCTGACGTCCTGATCTTTCCCAATCTGGAAGCCTCGAACAGCTTTTATAAAGGTTTGATGCTCTTTGCCGGCGGTGAACTTGCCGGGTTGATCCAGGGAACCGTCAAGCCTGTGATCGTGATGTCCCGCTCCGAGAGCGAGGACTCGAAGTATTATTGTATCGCGCTTTCCTGCCTGATGGCGGAGGAATCATGAAACTTGCCATAGCCTCAGATCACGCAGGATACCTGCTCAAGGAACAGCTCAAAGCCGCTCTGACAGAGCATGAATTCACCGATTTCGGCACCAACAGCGAAGCCTCCATGGACTATCCGGACACCGGACTGCCCGCCTCCCAAGCCGTTGCCTCAGGCACTTGCGAAAAGGGGATCCTCATCTGCGGTAGTGGGATCGGCATGAGCATCACTGCCAACAAGGTCAAAGGAATCCGCGCCGCGCTCTGCGGCACGACCGATGTCGCCAGATTGTCCCGGATGCACAACGATGCCAATATCCTTGTCCTGGGAGCCCGTTTCACGGCGTTTCCCTACGCCCTCGAGATCTGCCGTCAGTGGCTTTCCGCCTCGTTTGAGGGACAGCGTCATCAACTCAGAATAGATAAAATAAAAAAGATAGAAGGAGCTATGTGATGAAACACATCAAAGCCCAAGACCCCGAACTTTTCGCCGCGATGCACGCGGAGCTTGTCCGCGAACGCGAAAACCTGGAACTGATCGCTTCCGAGAATTTTACTTCTCAGGCGGTACTGGAAGCCCAGGGCTCGACTCTCACCAACAAATACGCGGAAGGCTATCCCTACCGCTGGAGCAAAAAGACAGGCCAGATCAACTATAAGCTCTATGGCAGATACTACGGCGGTTGTGAATATATTGACGAAGTGGAACGCCTCGCGATCGAACGCGCCAAGCAGCTCTTCGGTGCCGATCACGCTAACGTTCAGCCCCATGCCGGTTCCCAGGCGAATATGGCAGCCTATTTTACCCTCTGCCAGCCGGGCGACACGGTCCTTTCCCTGGAACTCGCTCACGGTGGTCACCTCACCCATGGACACCCCCTGTCCTTCTCCGGACAGCTCTACAACATCATACACTATCAAGTGGATCCGACGACCGAGCAGTTCGATTATGACCAGATCCTGCGTCTCGCGGAAGAGCACAAGCCCCGCATGATCCTGACCGGTGCCTCTGCCTATCCCCGCAAGATCGACTTTGCCATCTTCCGTGAGATAGCCGATAAGGTCGGTGCCAAATTCATGGTCGATATGGCTCATATCGCCGGATTGGTCGCTGCCGGTCTGCACATGAATCCCGTTCCCTATGCCGATATCGTGACCACCACCACGCATAAGACCCTGCGTGGTCCCCGCAGCGGACTCATTCTCTGTAAGGATGAATTTGCTCGTGACGTTGATGGCAAGGTTTTCCCCGGCATCCAGGGCGGGCCTCTGATGCACGTCATCGCCGCTAAAGCTGTTGCCTTCCATGAAGCCCTCCAGCCTGAATTCAAGATCTATCAGCAGAACGTGGTCAGCAATGCCGCGGCTCTTGCCAACGACCTGATGGGCAATGGCTTCAAGCTCGTCTCAGGCGGAACCGATACTCACCTGATGCTGCTCAACCTCGGCACCGAGGAAGAGGGCGGACCCAGCGGCAAGAAGATGGAGGAAGCCCTCGATCTCGCCGGCATTACCGCCAACAAGAATACTGTGCCCTTCGATACCCGCAGTCCGTTCGTGGCTTCAGGGATCAGGCTCGGAACCCCGTCCGTGACCACACGTGGCATGGGCAAGCCGGAAATGAAGCTCATCGCCGATCTGATCAAACGGGTTCGCGATCATCATGAAGACGAGGAATACCTCGGCAAGATGAAGGCTGAAGTCCGGGAATTGACCTCCAGATTCCCTCTCTACGAGGGTTTGGAATAGAGTGATATGCAGGCGGATCTTTTCTGGTCCGCCTCTTTTTTGCCTGATGATGGATCAGCATCAGGTCGGTGTCATACCGGTATCATCTCCTTATCATATCCTGTCACGACAGGATATGATACCGGGATGATTCCCCTGGGATGCCGAAAACTGAAATGGGAACGATAACCCCGATCATCTCCGAAAACAAGGAGCTTAGATGAAAAAAATGCAATTAGCGAAGATCCTGCTGCCCGGCGGCGCTTACTACGAACTGAAGCAACAGGAGAACCGGTCTCAAAGTCTTGCCTTCCTCAATGGCACCCTCGTCAGCAATGGCAAGAGCGCCAATGGCGGGATCATGTCCCGAACCTTTCTCAACGGTGTTTGGGGGCTTGCCAGCTCTGCCGACATGAGCCTTCCCGGCATGGAAAAGGTCATGAAGAAAGCTCTCGCCAACGCTGAACTGCTTTCCGCGAAAGTCAACAAGGGCAAGATCGTCCTTCCCTGCAATCCTGCCAGGGGAGAATACCTCTTTTTTACCCGTAAACAGCCCTGGACTACAGCGGCTAAGATCGAATACCTGAAGGTTCTGGATAACTACGTTGCCACCAAATATCCGGATCTCAGCACCCGCCAGGTTGCCATCAACCAGGATGAGATGGAGAAATACATCCTCACGTCCGACGGTGGCGAAGTTCATTCCATGACTCCCCGCACGATCCTCGTGGTCGTGATGATGGCCACTCACAACGGCGAACCGCTCCAGCATTATGGCGTCTTCGGCGGATTCGGGCAGTTCGAGGACAACTTTGAAGATCCGCAAGACCTTTTTGCCGATATTGACAAGCTTTACAAGGAACTGATGGACAAGAAAGAAGCGGTCTTTGCCAAAGGCGGAACCTTCGAATGCGTGCTGGACGCCAAGCTTGCCGGGATCCTCTCTCACGAAGCGATCGGGCATACGACGGAGGCGGATTTCGTCATCAATGGCTCCATCGCCGGCGAATACCTGGACAAGCCCATCGCCAACGAGATCGTCACCCTCATCGATATCGCCAACACCTGGGACGACAAGATCTGTCCCGTGCCGGTCTTTATCGACGACGAAGGCACGCTCGCTGAGGATTGCGTCATCATCAAGGACGGCTATCTGCGCCGCTATATGCATGATAAGGAAAGCGCACAGATCCTCGGACAGAGCCTGACGGGCAACGCCCGTGGCTACGCTTATTCCGATGAACCGCTGATCCGTATGCGCAACACCATGATCGTGCCCGGCAATGACAAGCTGAAAGATATGATCGCCTCCATCGAGGACGGTTATTACCTCATCAATCCTTCCAACGGTCAGGCGGATGCCACCAGCGAATTCATGTTCGGTGTATCCCTCGGTTACGAGATCAAGAACGGTGTGCTGGGCAAGGCGATCAAGGAGACTACCATCTCCGGCGTGGCTTTTGACCTGCTCAAGACGGTCACCATGATCTCCGACGAGATGAATTGGACTGCCGCGGGAATGTGCGGCAAGAAACAGATGATCCCGGTCGGCATGGGCGGACCTGCGATCAAATGCAAGGTCAACATGGGAGGCAAAGCATGAACCGGCATACAGAATTCGCTCAGATCATCGCCAAGCTCAAGGCTCGTGGCGCGGAAAAGGTCTCCCTGAGAGTCTGGACGGTCTCCGAAGAGGAATTCAACCTCGTCTATAAGGAACTCAATCTTTTGCGTAGCGTCGAAAAGCAAGGGCTGGCGCTCAGCGTCATCAAAGACCAGAAGCAGGCAAGGACGCAGCTCAATCAGATGGATGAAGCTTCCGTTGACGCAGCCATCGAGGAGCTTATGACCTCCATAGAATCTTCGAATGCGGATCCTGCTTTCGATATATCACCCTCTCAGGAACCCGCGACTTTCACGGATGGCCCGATGCAGATGGACTCGGGAAAGATCGTCTCCAGCCTGTCTGAATTCGCTGATGAGATGAAGCGTGACTTTCCTTGTGTGGGTTTCGACGCGACCCTCACCTTCATGAAGACCAAAGATATCCAGATGAACAGCAACGGCGTGGATTATGAGGTCAACAAAGGCTATTACAGCTTCAATACGATGTTCACAGCCAAGATCGGCAGCAAGATGTCTTCCTTCAACTATACGGGCTTCGCGCTCAAGGATCTGGATACACCTCTGATGGAGATGAACGAGACCAGAGAACTGATCCGTCAGATCACTCAGCAGACTGAGACCAAGCCAATTCCCGGTAACTTCAAGGGAGAAGTCATCCTTGCGCCCTTCGTGCACGGAAGCCTGTTGGTCAGCCTGATCAGCCAGCATTTTGGCGACAGCGGTCTGATCACCAGCAGCTCACGCTTCCCTGATCATCTGGAACAGAAGATCCTGGACGAGAAGCTCACGGTCTGGAATCATCCCCGGGACGAAAGACTGGCTTGTAAAGAGTTTGTCACCTTTGATAACTTCCTTACTGCCGACGCGCCTCTGATCGAAAAGGGAGTATTGAAGCACTATCCTATCGCTATCTTTACCTCGAACAAGACCGGCAAAGCCAGAACCATAGGTCCGGTCGAGAACCTTGTCGTGGAAGGCGGTGACACAGCTCTGGCGGAGATGATCTCAGGCGTGAAGGAAGGAGTGCTCTGCATGCGCGCATCCTTCGGCAGCCCCAATGCCAACGGAGACCTTTCCGCGGTGCTCAAGAACAGCTATTACATCAAAGATGGGAAGATCCGGTTCCCAATCAGCGAGACCATGATGAGCGTCAATCTCATTGACGTCTTCAACCGGATCAAGTCCCTCTCCCGCGAAGTCTATAACGACGGCACGAACATCCTGCCTTACGTGTGCGTCATGGACGCGGATTTCTCCTGCAAATAGACAGTGGCGATCATGCCATAGAACAAAAGCCGGAAGTGAACTTCCGGCTTTTCTTTTGGGTAGCTTAAAGCATTTCTGTTTCGAGCATGTCGCCCGGTTCCATGAGCCTGATCGAATGTGGAATGATCCGGTAGAGGACGTAGTCCGGATTGGCAGGATCTTCCCAGTAGTTGTAAATGAACTCCGAGAAATCTGCAATATCTTTCTTGGTGGCAAAGTCCGTGATCTCCTGAACCCTGCCGCTGATCCTGATATATCCGCTTGAGTTTTCTGCATTCAGATGCGCGACAGCTTCCACGAGCGGGTTGCTCTCAAGCTGGGCTGTTTTGGCGTCACTGCGTCCGGTGGCAAGCCAGAAGCTTTCTTTATACCACATCAGGGTCATGGGCCTGACCCGGGGCTGAACACCATCCAAAGTAGCGATATCAGCCATGGTCTTTGGCTTGAGATACCTTTTTAGCACTTCTTTCATAACCGTCTCCTCGTTATATGTTGCCTTTTGCCAAACCCATCCGGGGTCGTGACATTCCTCTGATCCCTTTATACCATCTCTGATGTTTCTGTTTCTGAGTCAAGCAAATCCCGCACCTCCCAAGTGATCTCATCCCTGAGACCGTGAAATTCTCCTATCATCATGAAAGGCTACATCAGCGAAATCCCTTGACATTCCAGACACTCTTTTTTATACGGGAATCATTAATATTCACCATAGTACTCGAAATAATAGATTTAAGGAATGCTCTATGCCTAAATTCAAGTTTACACCGATTCTCTTACTGATGGCGTTGATCTGTTTTGTTTTCCCCTTCGCGATCGTGACCTGCGGAATTGACAATCCCACTGCGAATCAATCCCAGCCGCAAGATACCGTGAAGAACTCCTCCCCGAACCCTGCCGGGCAGGATGAAGCCAAACCTGCCGACAAACCTGCCGTCGCCTCGAACGAGAAAACCTCAGACAAGGATAAACCTGCGCAGGACAAGCAGGACAAACCTGCCGCCGCAAAAGAGACCAAGAGACAGCTTTACAAAGTTTACCATGGCTATCAGCTCGTTCTGGGAATCGACCCTGTCAACGAAATGATGAAAGCTATGAATCCCAAGGTCAGTCCGGAACAACAGACCGCTCCGAAAGCCAAACCAAAGACCATCAGCTCAGATATGCCCGGTCTCGAATCTGTCATGCACACCACAGCCCTCGAGCCGATCAAACCTGTTCCTGTGGAAAACGATAGTAAAACATCCACTCCCGCGGCTAAAGATCAGGCTGTCACCAACACTGACGACAACACCCGGATGGATGCCAAGGCTTCCGACACCGACACCCTTGGCAAAACTGAGAAGCAACCCGCCAACAAAGGCGCAATGCCTCAGGCTCCCACCAACAAAGCCAAGCCCAATATCTACGCTGTGCTGGCGTTTATCCTGATCCTGATCGGCATCCCGCTCAGCCTGATGAAAGAGCATTTCGTATCCATCATAGTCGCCGGAACTTCCTTCATTGCCGCGATCATGCTGTACCTGATGAAGGTGTTCTTCATGGCTTATCTGGTGAAGACCCCCGATATGTCCCCCGAATATATGCAGTACTTCTTTGTGAATTTCACTCCAGCCTATTGGGCTGCCCTGATCCTGCCCCTATTGGCAATGATCGAATCCGCGATCCGCTTTGCCATGCCGGCTCCGGTTCAGACAGTCTTTTATGAGGAAGTCTACAACCCCCAGAGCGGTGAAACTGAGATAGTCACGGAACCGATAGGCGTTCCCGGCGAACTGGCGGACATCCTTGAGCCTTCCGATCTGGTGGATGACATCCGGGAAGCTCATGAGCTCGAAAGAGTTGCCGATCTGGAAAACGTCAAAGATATTGAAGACGTTCACATGGTGATCCCTGATCCCAAGGATGAGAACAAGACAGAATAATCCCCGATAAGACTGAACTATTCTTTGGCTGGGTCCGGATATCCGGATCCAGCTTTTTTAAGATCCTCCCAAGACGGCTATGATGCCATAGAAAGCAACGTAGATGACCGCCGCGATCACAGCCCAATTCACCCATTTCTTAGCTTGAAGCGAGCATTTCGTGGCATTCTCATAGTCTCCGCTGGCGATCATACCGCT
>DAOPZE010000099.1:0-9329 GCA_035353255.1 Candidatus Cloacimonadota bacterium | reverse complement strand
GCTTGCATCTTGAAGAAATAGACGCCGCTGGCAACACCACGGGAACCTGAATCAGTACCGTTCCAGACGATGCTATGGTTTCCGGCGGGAAGATCACCATTGATGAGGGTCTTGACTCTCTGACCGCTCATGTTATAGATATCCACTCTGACAGGACCGCTATCCTTGAGACTGAAAGCGATCGTGGTCGAGGGGTTGAAGGGATTGGGATAGTTTCCCTTGAGTTCGGTGATGACAGGGTTGACGTTGTCATCGTTGTCAACCGGTGAGCCGGTACCGCTAAGCTGAACAGTCGTGACAGGAGCGCTGTTATCATCCGAAAGGATGGTCAGTTCACCCGAGACAACACCTTCCGCGGTGGGGCTGAAGGTCACGTTGACAGTAGCATTCTCCCCTGCGGGGATCACCAGATTCGGTGTTTCGACTGAGAAAGGTGCCTGGGTTGTAAGGCTGACGATCATGGAGGCAGTGCCGTTGTTGGAGATCACGATGGGAAGTTCACTCTCTTCACCGACAAGGACTGAGCCATAGCTCAAGGTGGTGACATCGATGACGAAGAGCGGACTACCCTGAGTACCTCCGGTAGTCGGGAAAATGACATTGTCGATCCAGGCGCAATCGCTTCCGCTGGAGACCATGCTGTCCTTCATGTATTCCCACTTGAAGATGTTCTGACCGGCTTGGACTGGGAAGGTCACCTGACTCCAATTATCGGCAGTGCCGGACCAGGAGTTCTTCAGGACGCCATTGATATAGAACTTGAGGAAATCATAGTTCTGCTCGGATGAGACTTTCTTCCAGAAAGAGATATTTCCGGCGACAGGAACAGTCAAGGTGACCGACATGGAAGTGGCTTGGCTGTGTGTTATAACCGCTGATTTGGCAGCGTTGGAGCTGTCGTAGGAACCTGTCACGGTTGTCCAGTTACCACCGGTAAACACCCAGGGGAATCCTGTGAAGGTACCGCTCTCAAAGTCTTCGATCATCAGACCGATCGTCATTGAGTAGTTGTTTATGGCAGTGTATTCTCCGCTGAAAAGCATGGCAGTGATCTGCGCTACTGTGCCAACGGGGATCTGTGAGCTGAAGGTCACCTGATAGATGTAGGAAGCGTTACTGCCGACGGGAAGTTCCGTGACGTTTGTGACGATCGGGGTGATCAGGTTGTTGACGTTGCCGATCACGATCGTATTATCAAGGTTGCTGGCAGTGGCATGACCGCTATTGGTCACGGGGATGGTCAGTGTGACCGTTTCACCGGCGTCGATCCTGCCGTTGCCGTTGCCTGTGACCTCTGTCACCTGCAAGTCACCCCAGGTAAAGGATGGAGCGTTGACAACGATGCTGCGGGAATATTCGTATGATGTGCCGTCAGTCAGCGTGATCAGGACGGTGAAGGTAGAGGCATGCTGATCAGGTGTGTTTGCCGCGAAATGCAGAACGAATCCGGTGTTGGTCGATTGAGTCGAATTAGCCGGGATCGTACCCACAGTTTCGGAGGCAGTGGTGACAGTCAGGTATTGATCGGATGAGATAACGTTAATTTCGACGCCCACAGCGGCATCAGAGCCGACATTGTTCAGCACGAAATTGACGTTTACGTTCTCGTTGTATTCCGGAAGATTGTTGTTGCCGTCGGTGACGGTCATCTCACCCAGAGTGATGTAAGGACCGACTGAGGGTAAAACCTGAACTGTGCCGATATAGGTCACCTTGTTCAAAGCTGTGATGGTCAGGGTCAGGTCCATAGGCTCAGCGGGAAGTGTCGTCAAGGTGACGGTGGCATTACCTGTCGCGTCGGCTACGGTCGTTCCATAAACTGTACCATTGGCGTAGAGGGTCACGCGGGCATTGGGCACGGCGGTGACCGGGAAGCTGCTCATACCGAGGAAAAGGACGGGGGTGAAACTGGGAACCATGGCAACTGGATTCTTGGTGCGCACCGCGAGAGAAGCGTCACCAAAGATGTGCCATGTCTTGAACATGCTGATACCATCAGCGGCATAGACCTCGATCATTTTGCTGGAGCCGTTGAAGTAAAGTCCACCAATGGTGTGCTTGGCTTCGGCGACCAGAAGGTCTGTGATCTCATCTTCAGCCCGCATGGGTGAATTCCAGGACTGATTGATGGTCGAGCCATAAAATGCGATCGCGCCTGTTGGGTTGCCTGCATTCTGGGCTCTGAGCCAAGCTTCGGCAAAGCAGGTCTGATTGGTGAAGTTGCCATTAACGCATGCCACTGAAACGATAAAGGGCAGCATGTTCGCATTGGCAAGTGTGTTCACATTGGAGTTGTTGAAGCCTGTCGTACCCCATGAGGTATCTGAACCGTGACCAACGTAATTGAGAAATCCACGTCCCTGGTTAAGATTCGTTGTCACCATGGCTGCAGTAGCTCCTGTGGCATCGTAGATCTGGTCAACGGAAGTGTAGCCGTAGTTCAACAAGTCAGTACGGATCAGTTCCATGTGAGCCTGATCGCTCTCACCCATATCGCCTTGTGAGCCGCCACCCTGAGCGGAGGCGATGCCGGTCGCTTTCTGAATCCATGTAGCTCCAGCTTGGATATCTCTTTCGTACCAGACTGTTCGTTGGACCTGAGTCTGCAATTCGGCAACTGTCTGGGCTGAGAATCTGCCGATAAAGATGTCCGGATAGCTGTCACCACCGGCGCAAAGCGTGAATGAAGGATCTGAGCCTCCACCGCCGGAAGTGAGAGTTGGTATCTGCTGAGCATCGCCTACAAGCTGCACGAACATCAGGTTGTTGTTCAGATTATACTGGTTCTGGATATAGGTCTGAAGCTGCTGAGCGGTTGTTCCGATCGTTGCCATATCGACAAGATCGACTTGATAGCCGTTCTGGCGTTTCCAGTTCACGTATGGCATGATGTCCGTCATGAACATTGTGTGGGAAACAACAAGAATGCGTCCTTGCTCCATCAGAGACGGATATTTGGCGTCTCCAAAGTTCAGGAACAGGTTGCTGTATATCTCTTCGAAGTAGGGGCTGTAAGCTGTCTTCGGAGTAGTTATGGCGTTAGTCAGATCTGTTCCGGTATTGACGAGAGATACGCTGAGCTTGGTGTAAACCCTGAGTGTCCCTGTGGAAGGATTATAAACGAAAGGCTGGAAGCGAACCGTGATCCCACGATAGTCTCTGAGGATGAAAGGTTCGCTCAAAGTTGAGGTCTGTGTGGGATATACGCTGTCGCCCTGATAGAACTCGGCAAAGTTGTAGGGGACGGTAGCTGGATCGATGTCCCTGGTCAGATTACCCTTAGAAGGCGCAACCTGCATGGGAATGTCAACGTACTCGCTGGCAAGGGGATTCAGTTCCATTCTGGCAGTGCCGCCGATGATCACGCTACCGGCGAAGATCGGAACCTGAGGATAACCGGCTTCGAGCGTCAAACCGGCGCCTTTGACGGTCAGTTCATACCAGGTGCTGCCGTTTATGGTGACCGGCTTACGCTCAAAGTGACCAAGAGTCATCTCCATAGTCAGGTTGGCAGAACCGCTGTTTATCAGCCTGATATCGTTCTGATAGTTACTAACCGTCATGTCCTCCGCCATTAGGGCAGTAAGCATGATCGTCAGTAAGCTTAGTACTAACAATAATCGTTTCATCTAATCCTCCCGGATATCACATTATCTATAGTTTTGAGTATCTTGGATGAGGTAACACGTGATAGGAGATACCTCATTCAGTATATCCAAAACACCGGTTCGGGGTTGAAATGTCAACCCCGAACCGATAGATATTACTATTTCATTAGCATCATTTTTAGAGTCTTGTTGTAGCTCTGGGTTTCCATGCGGTACAGATAGATACCACTGGCGACGCCACGGCCGTTGTTGTCTGAACCATTCCAGACTACTCTGTGGTTCCCTGCGGGTTGATCGGTATTGACCAGAGTCTTTACCAGCTGACCCTTAAGGTTGTAGATGTTGATCCTGACCGGACCGGCTTCCTTGATGGAGTAACTGATTGCAGTTTCAGGATTGAAGGGATTGGGATAGTTACCATCAAGTTTCGTCACCAAAGGCACACCTGTGGGATCGTCGGCGTCAACAGCAGTGTTCAGAGTAACGCTGATCTGTATAGCGGGATTGGTGGGATCATTAGAAGATATGGTGATTGAATCCTCGATATTCACCGGTGTCGCGCCAACCGCGTAAGACAGAGTAAAGACCTGGCTGGCATTCGCAGTGAGGCTGTAGGTGTAGTTCGGGGAGAGGTTGATACCATCGCTGCTGAGATTGAATCCCGCAGGAACACTGATCATTCCGCTCATGTTGATATTTCCGAGGTTTCTCACAGCAAAGTCACTGCTCACGGTCGTGTTCAGCGGAACATCCGTAAAGATGATCGCTTCAGTAGGGACATAGAGGATCGCCGCGGCACCGACACCCGAGGACGGGAAGACGATGTCGTCGATCCAGGCACAGTCGCTGCCACTGCTGACAGAGGTGTCTTTTGAATATGTCCATTTGAAGGTTCTGGAACCGGCGCTCACAGGAACGGTGATCTGTGTCCAATCCTGAGTTCCTGACCAGCTACCCATCTCGGTACCGTCAATGTGGAACTTCAGGAAGTCATAGCCGCTTTCGCTGGAGACTTTACGCCAGAAAGTGATGTTTCCGGCGACTCCGACGTTCATGGTGACTTGAAGCGCGGTGCTGCCATTATGTGAGATCGTTCCTGATTTTGCAGCGTAGGTTCCGGAGTGAGCAACACCCGTTCCGCTGGCAATGGTCCAGGGGATTGAACTGGTGTTCTGCCAGGGGAAGGAGGTGAAGGAATTCGTTTCGAATCCATCGCCTGTGATTCCCACTGAGAGCATCAGTGAGTAGTTTAGCATAGTTGAACCGGCAGTGTAAGCAAGACCGATAGGGATAATAGTACCATCGGGGATGTTGCTGCCCAGAATAAGCATGAAAGTCACAGGAGCATTACCTGTCGCGGGGATCGCCGGAACTACGAAGTTGGTTTCGGTGAGGGTGGCATTGGCAAAGCCCATCTGGAGCGCCAGAGTACCTGCCTGGGAAGCCACGTGTCCCGTATTGGAGATATTTGCTGTGATTGTGACTGTCTCACCGCTTTCGTTGAAGCCATTGCCGTTACCATCTGCCATAGTGACCGATCCGAACAAGACATTCGGTGCAGCTACAACGACTGTACGGTTTGAGTTCCAGACGTTGGTTCCGTCGGTCACGGTGATCGCGAGATCCACATTGGTCTGATCCGGTGTAAGAGGCGCGATGACCATAGTGAAGAGGTTACTGACAGTCAGTGTGCCATTGGCGGGAACGTCGGCAATAGGTACAGAAGTCTGAGAGAAACTTGCATATGGGCTCGTTGTAGCCACTGAGGCTGTGAGTCCGGTGGCATTCAGAACGCCAACATTGTTGAAAGTAAGGTCGAGACCTACAGTTTCGCCTGCTTGAGCGATATTGTCGTTACCATCGTTGACGGTGACGGCATTGACTGTGACGTACGGTCCTGAATTCGGGATGACACTGATATTGGCAAAGGTAGGACGGCGTCTTGATCTGGTCATGACCAGATTGGCAGTTCCGGGTCCGTCAAAGGGAGTAAAGCTCAGCGAGAGGTTTCCACTCGCGTCTGCCAACCCAACACCATGCAGGATACCGTTCATAGAAAGGGCTACATATGTGTAGGGCTCGACAACGAGATCCATAGAACCGGTTCCGATAAACGTCGTTTCCGGAACGACAGCGTTGTTCACAGGCGGGATTCCGATATAGATATTCAATGAGGGATCGCCCATGATCGAGTAGATCTCCCAGTAATAGTTTATCCTGCTGCTGTTTGACTGCACAACTGCCATGTTGCCCATGAAGACCGTCGCGCCTGTTGTGGCAGCCCAGTCAGCGAAGGGTTCACTGTGATCGTGGAAGATGGCGTCATACGCACCGGTACGGTTGGCAACCCAGGGTGATCCAGTTCCGACCACGGGGGGTTTGTAACCGACTCCCCACCAGTAATCTTCATCCCAGTATGTGCTATTGGTTCCACCAATATAGGCAACGGCGCCTTTGTTGGACGCGCGGATCAGAGCTTCACCAAAACACACGCCTGTGTTAAAGGCGTTGGTAAGACAGCAGTTTCCGACCATCACGGGGTACTTGTTGGTATTGGTGAATCCGTTAATGTCCGAGATACTCATCGCGGGATCATACCAGGTCGTTTCGCTGCCATGAGCGGTGTAATTCACATAGCTAGTTCCGGCATTGATATTGGCGATGATCTGTGATTCAGAGCTTCCTGACGCAGGATAGAGATAGGTGTGGGAGTTTATATTGTGAGCAGCGTTGAAGTAATTAGTCGTGCCGAAGTTGATCTGACCATTGGCATGAGTGGGGCTCCAGCTGCTGTCCACACCGGCAATCATGACAGCGTTGTCAAGATACTGATCGCTGGGCATCGTATATTGCTCATGCATGAGGGTCTTGTTGATTATTGAAGTGAGTTCCGTCGTGTTAGTGGCGGAAAAACGACCGTAGTACATTTCAGGGACATAGTCCGTTCCTTGCAGTCTCACGTAGGTAAGATCGGTGATATGTCCACCGGACTGCTGACCATTGTTCGAAGGAACCTGAGCTACGTCGCCGACAAACAAAACGTATGTCGGAGCCGGAGCGGTAGGAGTAGCGTTATTCCAAAGCCCCTGCAGGTATGTCTTGATCGCATTGGCGGTGGTGCCGATAGTCTCCGTGGTGGCAACGATGACGTCGAAACCCTCTTTCTTCTTCCAATCCACGAACGGCTGGAGGGTGGTCACAAAGTTGTTCGGCGTGACGATCACATAACTCATGGGATAGCGGTTCAGAGAAGACCTGTCCATCTGATAGTTGAGGATCGTGCCCTGATGGATCGAGGCAAAGGCAGGAGAATAGGTTCTGGCGCGAAGCTCAGCCGTTGCGGCAAGATCTCCGCCGACAAACACTACGTTGACATCAGTCGAGGTGATCACCTCGATCTGCTTTGTGACCGGATTGTAACGAACCGGAACGAAATCTACGGCAAAGAGTCTTTCACCACGCATAAAGCCGATCTCTTCGACTCTCGCGGCAAGATTATCTGACCATTTATTCGAGGCATAGACGTCCTGATTGATCACAAACTGGACCGTCGCAGGATCAGCGCTCTTGGAGACCGACTCCTGACGGGGCATGATCGGATAATTGATACCATGGGCTGCCAGATCAATGGTCTGCCACTGGGGGTTGACCAAAGAAGCCTGAACAGATGCTCCGACCGGAACACTGATGATCTGGCGGATCAGGGGCAGCCTGGGAGAACCCGTTTCAATGGTATAGGCGTAATCCCTGACGAAGAGATCCGTGAAGATCCCTGAAGAAGTCTGAACTTCCTCATAATTCAAGGACTGGATACTGTAACGTATCGTCAATCCTTCGTCTGAGCTCCTCACCATCTGCACGGTGTTCGGAGCGCTTGATAAATTGATCGTTCCCTGGGTAGCGGCTAATAACACCACCAACGTCAGGAACGTGAGCATGATAAGTAACCTTTTCATGTCCACTCCTTATTTTAATATTCTTTCTATTATATCGATCTTGGTATCTCACAACTATATGAACTATAAGATATGCAAAAGCTGTGCCCAAAGCATAAAAATGTGAGGAAAGAATCCATTATTTTCAGGTCATGCAACATGAGGATACCTGAGTTCTCCTCTCTGCTGGCTCTCTTTGCTATATCTCATGGTTTTCGAAAGCCGAACGGACAGCTCGAATATGATCGCCGTATTTTTGTACGGCGATCGTACGGGAGGCATACGGGAGGCATACGGGAAGCGTTCGAACCGGCAATAGGCAAGCGCCGATTCCAATTAATAACCGGTATATTCCTCAATACTGTTTACTTTCAACTACCTGAACAAACAAAAAAAGGTCAGCAACCGCTGACCTGAATATTCTGTTTCCCGGAGGATTATTCTTCGGGTAACCACTCATCCTTAACAACGGGTTTGACATCTGGCTTCTTATCATCGATGGTGTACACCTTGTCGTTGATATTGAAGCTGATAATGATGCCTTCCTTGCCGTATTCTTTGGTCGAGGTAGCCTTTATATTCTTATTCATCTCATCCCAGGAGAACTTGAATTCGGGTGTATCAACAGTGCCCAGATTGAGCTGGGAAAGATCAAACGGGTAATCCTTGAATTCATTTTTAGGGTCATTGACGAATTTATCGAGAGCTACGACTATCTTTTCAAAGGTGGGGATCAGGGCTTCGACCTTTCCCTGCGAGACCAGTTCCTGAGCTTTGTCCACTTTCATCTGTTTCATGGGGAAAACAAAGACAAAGACCAACCCGACCAGCATGAGGATCATCATCAATTCGATCAGACCAATACGATTCGCGGACTCCGGGGCAGGTTTCGCCTTTTTCTTTGTCGGTTCGGGTTTCACCTTGACTGTTTCAGGATTAGGCTTCGATACAGTGTCAGCCATTATTTCCTCCTAAAGGAATTCATAGTTTTTTTCAAGTTTTGGATAGCGGTGATTTTTGTCAAAGTATTTATTACAAGCCGGTGAAGACGAATGATCTTTTCAACATGATCCCATGTGTAAAGGTAGCTTCCTCCGGCTCATACTTCAGGTTGTAGGATATACGGAATTTGTAGGGCAAGATATAGCGTAATGAAGTGTCATGCGCGACAAGTACGATAGTATTCTTCTGCAAGTCGGTAGCTTCCTGCAAGGTTAGCCTGTAATCGAGGAACAGCCTGTGCCCGATATACTTGCTCATGGATAGTGAAAGATTGTTCAGCAATATTGATGAGCTGAACTGCATTACGTCATTGTTGAACTGGCGGAGATCGGCAAAGTCCGCTATTTTCTGCGGATCGGAGGAATATTCCGTGAAGAGGTTCTGGATGAAACCCGCGCGGATGGAGAAGGTATCCAGCCTGAGGAACCTGCGGATGCTGTTCTCGATCGGATAGAGGATCGGCGTCAATAAACTTGAATTGAGGTTGCCACCCACAAGGTTCAGTGCGTCGTCAGAAAGTAGGTTCTGCTTTTGTCCCGAGGAGAGTTCGTCCTCTGTCTGGTTGTATCTGAGCCGGGACAGCACCGAAGTGATGGATTGATCTTCAGGGTTGTCGCTGGTCAGGTTGAACTGCAGCCTATTCATAAGGCTCTTGGTGTTATCCTTGTCCGTGCCCACTTTCAAAGTAACGGTCGTGCCGTCTGGAGCACGCTTGATGAAGTCACCTGAGATCTGCATGACGTTGCGTGATTCGAGGATATAAACGTCAAGGGACTGGTTCTCG
>DAOPZE010000098.1:0-9432 GCA_035353255.1 Candidatus Cloacimonadota bacterium | reverse complement strand
ACACACAGACACTGAGATGAACAGAACTCAAAAAAGAGTTAAGGAGTGAAAGAGGAAAGAAGGGAAGAGAGCCATCTCTAAGCCTGGAGTTCAACCGCCGTAGCCATTCTCCATGCTGACCACCATACTTGAAGGGCGGCTTGGACTTCAGAGCGACCCCTGCTACGGCAGCTATATGATCGTCTAGAAGTCCAAGTCGGCGCCCAGAAGAGTAGTAAATCTACACTATTGTTAGCCGCCTTGAACTCCCAGCCTAAAACTAACCACTGTACCTTTTCTGCCTGTCATCTCTCTATCCCCTCTCTATCATCTTACGTCATGACGTAAGATGATAGAGAGGGGATAGAGAGATGATGCCGGGAAGATGACATCAGAAAACCATGTAAGACGCACGGAAGATCTGATAATATTGCCGCCAGGGAACCTCCGATCGCATACCGAAAATAGACACCGCCGGAAGTAGCGCATGTCCGCAGGATGCGGACGCTACCACATTAACTCATTAACCTATTAACTTACTAACTCTTATCTGATTACGACTATCTTCCTGGTCTCGCTCCGGCTGGGCGTTGTCAATCTGAAGAAATACACGCCGCTGTCGCAGATCTTGCCGCTGAGGTCTCTGCCATCCCAGGTCAGGATATGGGATCCCGGCTCGAGGGAATAATCTTTCAGCTTCCGGCCACGCAGGTTAAAAAGCGAGACGGTTCCTCTTTCCCCTTGCTTCACTTCAATCCCGATATTCACCGGGGAGCCTTGCCGGAAGGGATTGGGCCAGGCATTCACGATCCTGCTATTCTCCGGCAGAGGAGGATTTAGTTCGTCGTCAACGTCCGTAGGTTGCAGGAGAACGCTCGCCGGACCGAAGAAGTAGTTAGAATCGTTGCTGACGGCTTCCAGCCAGTAATAGTAAGTATTCCAGGGTGGAACATTGAGGTCCGTGAAGGTATAGGTCTGTGTTGAGGAGGTGTTCGTCGCCGGAATGATCTTCTGGTTGTACATCGTGGCAGTGTTCGGGTCGTTCTCCGTGCCGCGCCAGATGTTGAAGCCCTGCATGTTGGTTTCCGAGAGGGTGACCCAGGTCAGCAAAACAGAATTCTTGGGAATGGGTGTCGCTGTGAAGCTGCTCAGGATCAGCGGAAGGGTTGGATCCGTGGTTCTCAGCCTGGAGAGATAGACGTCTTCGCTGCCGTGGCTATAGAAAGTGGTCTGTCCGAAGGTGGCAGTATCCCGGAAATATCCTGTCAGGTAGAGGTTTCCCGCGTCATCCGGAGCAAGGGCATAGCCATGATCATTGCCATAGCCGCCTGCTTGAACTGCCCAGCAGAAATTGCCGAAGGGATCGAGCTTGGCGGCAAAAACGTCCCAGGCTCCGTGGCTCAGGAGAGTTGTTCCGCCAAAGGAACATGCAGATGAGAAATATCCGGTCAGATAGACGTTGGCGGCTGCGTCCACAGCTATGGCATTACATCTGTCATCCGAGACTCCGCCTGCCCGGCTCGTCCAAACAAAGTTGCCCTCAGGATCGAGCTTGGCGGCGAAAATATCGCACTCTCCGTTGCTCGTGAGGGTCGTGGTGCCGAACAAAGCGGTTCCTGAGAAACGCCCTGTCAAGTATATATATCCGGCGCGTTCAGCGATCCCGAACCCGTAATCCTGATCGCTGCCTCCGGCTTGGATCGCCCAGAGGAAATTGCCGTTGTTATCCAGCTTCGCGGCAAAGAGATCGGCATCTCCACGGCTGGTGAGTGTGAAGTCACCAAAACTTGCCGTAGCTTGAAAATGTCCGGCCAGGCAGATGTTGCCAAAGTCGTCCAGAGCAAGACCGAAACTCTGATCGATCCCTGTTCCTCCCGCTTGAGTAGCCCAGAGGAAATTGCCGTTGGGATCAAGCTTGGCGGCGAACATATCATAGCTCCCGTTGCTATTCAGGATCGTGGAGCCGAAAGAAGCGTTTTCGGTGAAATGACCGGTAAGATAGACGTTCGAGGCTTCGTCCACAGCGACGCAATATCCCCACTCACTGCCTGGCCCACCGGCACGATTTGCCCAGATGACCTCACCATCGGTGGTGAGCTTGATGACGCAGAGATCGTACCAGCCGCTGCTGACGAGACTGATCGAGCCAAACCAGCCTGTTCCCTCGAAATATCCCGTCACATAGACGTTGCCAAGCTGATCGACGGCGATCCCGCGGCCATAATCATCACCGGAGCCGCCGAAGTTTCTTGCCCAGAGGAAATTGCCGTTGGGATCGAGCTTCGCGGCAAAGAGATCGTGATCACCTCTGCTGGTGAGAACGGTCAAGCCAAAGTGAACGGTGTCCTGAAAATAACCGGAGATATATTGATTGCCCTCTTGATCCAGGGCAATGGATCTGCCATAGTCGTAGCCATCTCCGCCAGCCTGAACTGAACGGACCCACTCCGGAAGCTGAGCCGACAAAACACTGACGCAAAGGAGTAGAAAAGCGCATAGTAAAAGCACTGTAAGACGTTTCATTGTTTCTCCCGTCGGGACGAAAAACCCATTAAAGCTGATAAATATGAGTGGCTTGGATGTGTCAAGGTATTTGATCAGTTATTCTTAAATAATTCATTCCCGATGAGGAAATGCCTCCACCCGCGGGCGCTGACGAGGCAGGAGCCTGCTTTC
Source organism: Candidatus Cloacimonadota bacterium (assembly GCA_035353255.1). Classification (GTDB taxonomy): domain Bacteria; phylum Cloacimonadota; class Cloacimonadia; order Cloacimonadales; family Cloacimonadaceae; genus PHBP01. The sequence continues at coordinate 6,777 of DAOPZE010000098.1, read as the reverse complement.
AGGAGATGAAGGATGCGGCTGACGACCATTGCTCCGGCGAGCATGATCGGTTCTCTGCCTGGCTGCATGCCGTTCAAAGCGGCGATCTCCTGTTTTGGATGAGTCCTGTAAAAATCCAGTTGCTGGTCGATTCCGCGTAAGCTGAGGCGATAGCCGTCGATCCTGGCAGAGTCATAGCTTTTCAGACCCAGATCCACGCAGGCAAGGGTCGCTACGCAACCGCCCACGCCGATGACGGTTATCTCCCCTTCCGGCTGGAGATAACTGCTGAGACTCGTGTCGATCTCATTGTCTAGTGCCGTGAAGTCTGCATCGGTGATGAGATCGGAGCTCTTGTGAGCCTCGGTTAGGATCGCCGCGCCCAGAGGAAGACTTCGCGCGCTGATCAGGTTCTCACCCCGTCCGCGATCAAGCTCCAGAGAACCGCCTCCCAGATCGAAGACCAAAACGTCACCATCCATTGCCAGACCTGCCGCGGCAAGATATGACCAGCGGGCTTCTTCAGCCTCGCTGACGATCCTGATCCGTATGCCCGTCAGGCTCTGGGCTCGCTCGAGGAAGTCGCCGGCATTAATGGCAGTGCGCAGGATCATGGTTCCTGCGACGAGGATCTCCTCCGCCCCCAATGCTTTGCATTGACGCAGTTCCTCCTGAAGCAGCTCCAGATTACGCCGGATCGCAGCCTCCGAGATGCCGGTTTCGGGGAGGTAGCCTTCTCCCAGGCGGCTGACTGTTCCGCGATCGAGTAGGGTCTTGCCGTCGGCTCCGTCCAGCACGAGGGTCTTGATCGAGTTGGTGCCAAGGTCGATGATCGCGCGTATGCTCATGTTTTGCTCCTGTATTGGATATATTCACCGGAAAACTGCGCCACGGCAAGCGGTATCCTCCGAAAAGTGCTCAGGATAGGCTCTCCGTAGCTTGAACGAGAACTCCTACTAATAAAGTGGTTGTTTGAGCCTTAACGAAGGGTTAATATATTCATGCGCCCGGAAAAGGCGTCGTGAGGAGAGACCAATTGCTCGAAGCAGTCTCCGGCTCACGCTGAACCCTTAGTCATGAATGGAGAATAACAATGAAGATAAATACTTTAACGATTTTGTTGATAGTCGCGGTTGCCGGTATGTGCCTTCCGCTTTGGGGGCAATTCGGAGGTGGAGCCGGAACGGCGGCAAATCCCTATCTGATCTCATCGGTAGTACATCTTAACAACATCAGAGGCGCGGCATATCTGAACAAGACCTACCGCCAAACGACGGATCTTGATCTTTCCGCCACGGATCCGGCAAAGGTCTTCGTCTGGACGAGCGGCACCCCTTACAGCCCCGGAGACTATGTCAAATATACTCCCGGCGCGACCCAATACACTTACATCTGCGTGCAGGCGACCAGTTCCGTGAATCCTTCAAACGCATCCTACTGGATTCAGATGTGGGAATCGGCAAAGGGCTGGAAACCGATCGGGGACAATACTATATCCTTCACGGGAGTGTATGACGGTAACGGGAAAGTTGTCTCCAATCTCTATATCAACCGGGGAGCCTCACCTATCGCGGACAACCTCTATCCCGCGGACGGAGAAGACTACGTCGGGCTATTCGGGCTGGTGCAGAACAATCCCGCGGCGGATACGATCATCATGAAACTGGGTATCCTCAATCCCAATGTGACCGGCAGGCGGGGAACCGGCAGCCTGGTCGGCAGGAATCTTTTGCCCTATTCGACACCCGCGCCGAGCTATACGGTCATCATCGACAGATGCTATGCCATCGCCAGCGGAACCGGTGGAAGTGCCACTGTCAAAGGGCTTGGCGCTACGGGAGGCTTGGTCGGGGCGAACAACAGCGACCGCAAACAGCAGATCCCCATCGTACGCTATTCCTACGCGATCGTCACGGTATCCTCGACGCATCCCAACAATGTGTCACGTAATCCAGGCGACGAAACCGCGACCAACGGCGTCTTCAATCCCTACAATATCAAGTACGGGGGCTTGGTCGGCTGCAATGAGAACGGCTTAACCATGGACAGCTTTGCCAGAGGAAACGTTTCCGGGGGCGACAGAGTCGGCGGATTGGTCGGCTGCTCCATCGGCGGGGCTGTGTTCAGAAGCTATTCGACAGGCACAGTTGCTCAGGGTATCGTTCCCGGTGATTGGGAAGGCGGGAAGGGCGGACTCGTTGGCCGCGTGACGGGTAAACTGCCCAGCGGACTGGGCGGAACGGAATCTCAGGCGAATTCAGTTCAGGATTCTTACTGGGACACGCAGACTTCCGGGCAAGCCACTTCACCTGGTGGATCAGGCAGAACCACCACTCAGATGAAGACTCAGGCGACGTTCATCAACTGGGATTTCGTCAATGTCTGGGGGATCAGCCCCTCTAACAATGATGGTTATCCTTTCCTGAACACAAACGCCGGCTCCGCATTCTACTATCGCAGTAAGGCTTCGGGAAACTGGTCGAGCCTGGCGACCTGGGAGTATTCGTCTGATAATCTTGTCTGGAACGCTGCCGTCGTGATCCCGGATCACTCCAACTCGCTGGGGATCATTATCAGCAGTGGGCACAACGTGGCAGTCAATGCGAATGTCATTGCCGATCAGATGGTCATTTCCGCGGGAGCACAGCTGGGAATCACCTCAGGCATGACTCTCTCCATCTTCAATGGGAGCGGGACCGACATCAGTATCGAGGGGATTCTCAGCGTTGCCGGAAACCTGGTCATCGATCTGGGTTCGCTGGTCACGGCAGGAACAGCCTCGACGATCGCCTTCAATGGAAGCGTACCGCAGACAACGGGAAGCCTTTTCCCCACGAGCCTGAACAACCTGGAGATCAACAATCCTACGGGAGTCAGCTTTACAAATCCTCTGAGCATCGACGGCACTCTCAGCGTGCTCGCGGGCTCCTACAGCGGTTCGGGAACTCCTGACGGCTATCATTCACCTCTGCTCAACAGGCTGGAGATATTCGAGACGGGAAGCAACATCGCAGGCTTTTCTCTGGCGGTGAGCACTCCTGCGCTATTTCCTGACAGAATCGACAGGCAATGGACTCTGGGAGGAAGCTTTAGCGGCACCAAAACCTTGCGGTTCTATTGGACTTCGACGGACGATCACGGCTTTGACTGGACGGGGAAGACACCTGCCGCCTGGGAAGGACTGACGAAGATCAGCGCCGTATCCTTTGACGTAAGCACGAATCCCCGCTGGCTGGAGATCTCTTCGGCAAGCTTCGCCGCCAAGGGAGCCTTTACGATCGGTCTGGAAAGCGAAGACACTTTGCCCGTGGAACTTAGTTCCTTCACCGCATCAGTCAGCGTCTCGAACTTCGCGCTCCTGCAGTGGATCACCCAATCTGAGACCAACGTCGCCGGCTTCCGTCTCTATCGCAATACCTTGCCGGAACTTACCGGTGCGCGGATGCTGAACGTTTACGTCCCTGCCACAAACACTTCACAAACTCAGACTTATGCGTATATCGACCAGGAGATCAATGAGCCGGGAACTTACTACTACTGGCTGCAGAACCTCGATCTGGACGGCTCTAATGCCTTCCACGGACCTGTCTCCGTCAATCTGATCACCCAGGACGATCCCGGCATCCCTGTTATTCCCATCCAGAGCGGAATCTACAGGATCTTCCCGAATCCCTTCAACCCCAATGCCAGTATCAGCTACGGGCTAAAGTCCTCCACGAACGTCGAGCTCTCGATCTTCAACCTGCGTGGTCAACTGATCCGCACACTCCATTCAGGAGCCAAACAGGCGGGAACCTACAGAGCAGACTGGGACGGAAGAACAGACAGCGGTGATCCGGCTTCCAGCGGGATTTATCTCCTCATGCTGAAGACAGGCTCTGAGACCTTTACCCGAAGGATGACTCTCTCAAAGTGACAAATGTCGTATTCTAAGTGCAGGCAAGCTGCCTGCACTCAGCAAGGATGGTTTTCAGCTTTTTACTTGACACCATCCATAACTCACATGTTTTGCTCACAGACTAACGTAATAACGACACAACCATCAAGAAGAGAGGAAAACAAAATGGAAATCAACAAGTCTTACGAACCACAGCAGATCGAGCGCAAGTGGTACAAGTTCTGGGAGAACGGCGGGTATTTCAAGCCACGCACTGATCCCGAACAGAAGCCCTTCACGCTCCTCATCCCGCCCCCAAACGTGACCGGCATCCTGCACATGGGTCACGTCCTCAATAACACTCTTCAAGATGTCGTTGTACGTTATCACCGCATGCTCGGCGAGCCTACTCTCTGGCTTCCCGGTGTCGATCATGCGGGTATCGCCACCCAGAACGTGGTGGAGAAACAGCTTGCCAAAGAAGGGCTCTCCCGCCATCAGATAGGCAGAGAAAAGCTCATTGAGATGATCTGGAACTGGAAGAACGAGAAAGGCAACATCATCATCGAACAGCTCAAGCTCCTGGGCGCGTCCTGCGACTGGAGTCGTCAGCGTTTCACCATGGATGAGATGCTTTCCCGCGCCGTGAAGGAAGTCTTTGTCACGCTGTACAATGAAGGTTTGATCTATAAAGGTAAATATATCATCAACTGGTGTCCCCGCTGCGTGACAGCCCTCGCTAATGACGAGGTGGAACACGCCGATGAGGAAGGCAAGCTCTGGCACATCCGTTATCCCTTTGCCGTGGGTGAAGGCCACGTGACAGTGGCGACCACCCGTCCTGAGACCATGCTGGGTGACGTGGCTGTCGCGGTCAACCCCAAGGACAAGCGCTACACCGATCTTATCGGCAAGGAGCTTACCCTCCCTCTCACCGGCAGGAAGATCCCAGTGATCGCCGACGACTATGTGGATATGAGCTTCGGCACAGGCTGCGTCAAGGTCACTCCAGCGCATGATCCCAACGACTTTGAGATCGGGCTCAGGCACGATCTGCCGCAACTCCTGGTGCTAGACGAGCACGGCGTGATGAACGAAGCCGCCGGCGCGGAGTTTGCCGGCTTGGATCGCTATGACTGCCGCAATAAGATCCTTTCTCTCCTGGAAGAACAGGGGCTTCTGGAAAAGATCGACAAGCACGAGCACGCCGTGGGTCATTGTTACCGCTGCGACACCGTGATCGAGCCTTACCTTTCCGACCAGTGGTTCGTGAAGATGAAACCTCTGGCGGAAGAGGCGATTCGCGTCGTGGAGAGCGGCGAGGTCAAGTTCCAGCCCGAGCGCTGGACAAAGGTTTACATGCACTGGATGAACAACATCCGTGACTGGTGCATCTCGCGCCAGATCTGGTGGGGTCATCGCATCCCTGCCTATTACTGCATGTCCTGCAATGAGATGGTCGTGGCAAAGGATATCCCGGATAGCTGCCCCAAGTGCGGTAGCACAGAGTTCCGTCAGGACGAAGATGTGCTGGACACCTGGTTCAGCAGCTGGCTCTGGCCCTTCTCGACCATGGGCTGGCCTGATGAGACGCCCGACCTGAATTATTACCTACCGACCAACGTACTGATCACCGCTCCCGAGATCATCTATCTCTGGGTGGCGCGGATGATCATGTCCACCTTGCATTTCCGGGGCGTGATCCCATTTGACACAGTGCTTTTGCACGGCACGGTGAGGGATGAACTAGGGCGCAAAATGAGCAAGTCCCTGGGTAATTCACCCGATCCCATAGACATCATCGGAACCGTCGGAGCCGATGCCCTGCGCTTCTCCATGATCTTCAACACCCCCAAAGGCGCGGATGTCTTCTATTCGGACACCATGCTGGAGACGGGAAGGAACTTCGCCAACAAGATCTGGAACGCCTTCCGCTTCATCATGATGAACGTGGACAGCATTCCCGGCTTGCCGGAAGGTTCCCGGATCAGGATGGAACTTGCGGACAAGTGGATCTATTCCCGGCTGAACGAAGTGATCCTGCAGACTCGTGAATACTATGAGAATCTGCGCTTGAACGACGCCGCGCAGTGCCTCTTCCAGTTCATCTGGGACGAATTCTGCTCCTGGTACATCGAGCTCTCCAAAGATCGTCTCTACCGTGAGATCAAGCCGGGTGAGCAGGATTCCAGGCTCGACGTTAAATATATCCTCCTGGATGTGATGCAGACTTCGATGCGTCTGCTGCACCCGATCATGCCCTACATCACGGAAGAGATCTGGCAGGTCATCAAGCAGGAACTGGGACTCACGGACGAAGCCCTGATCGTCGCGGCATATCCTGAAGCGGATCCAAGCCTGATAAACCCCGGCATTGCCGATGAGATGAGCTTTATCCAGGAAACCATCAGCGCAGTGAGAAACCTGCGCAAACAGCTGAATCTCCCGCCCTCGACGGAGATCTCTCTGGTCATCAGGATCGCCGAAGCCAAACAGGCGGAACTCTTTAGCCAGTATGAATCGTATCTGAACAAGCTTGCCAAGGTGACAAAACTCACCGTCGGCATGGATATGGAGAAACCACGTCCCTCCAGCGCCGCGGTCGTGCGCAACATCGAGATCTTCCTGCCTCTGGAAGGTTTGATCGATCCCGCTGCCGAACAAGCGCGGCTCGGCAAGCAACTGGAGAAGCTGGAGAAAGAACTCAGCATCATCCAGAGCAAACTGAGCAATGAGAACTTCGTGAGCCACGCCAAGCCGGAAGTTGTCGCCAAAGAACGCGAGAAGTGCGAAGAGGTCAGCACAAAACTGTCCTTGACAAAAGAACTGCTCAAAGATTTTTTGAGCTGAACCAATAGATAATAGCGGGGCTATAGCTCAGTTGGTAGAGCGGATGGTTCGCAATCATCAGGCCAGGGGTT
>DAOPZE010000097.1:0-9703 GCA_035353255.1 Candidatus Cloacimonadota bacterium | reverse complement strand
CTCTATCATCTTACGTCATGACGTAAGATGATAGAGAGAGGATAGCCGGATGATGCCCTCAAATCCAGGAGAAACAGATAGGAAAAGTGAGAGGATTGTACCCACGACCGTAAAGTTCAGATCCACACCAATCCATCCTGTCCCTTCAGTCCATCTTGTCCATGATGTCCAGTCGTTATCCTGCCAAAAGTCGCAGTAATTCCACAAAATGTCGCCACAATTCCTCAATGTCAAACAATTATTGTGGTAGTGATAAACGCTAAAGTTATGTTGTATAATGAATAAACACTTTTTCATTAATTGGAACGACACTTGCAGTAATATACAGCAGTTCCCTATTTACCGGACTCCCAATCCGGCAGCTTGAGGCACTTCCCTCGGTGTCTCAAGCCATGACCTCCTAAGTCAAAACCTGTGAACCCCCGCTACCCGCGGGGGTTTTTTATTGCAGGGAAACGATGTCCAAAAGAAAAACCGCTGTCGGAACAGCGGTTTTTTGACGAATCATGTATGAACAATGATGGCGTTCAGACCATCTTGATGGTTTTCTTGGGACAGACACCAACGCAGACTTCGCAGCCGACGCATTTGTCTTTGTCCACGACGTGAACCTGTTTTAGTTCGCCACTGATCGCCTGGACGGGGCATTTCTTGGCGCAGATGGTGCACCCAATGCAGCCTTCCGGGATGATCTCGGCTTTTCTGCGGATCCCGCAGAGGAGATCGAGGATCGCCTTGGTGGGGCAAACAGTGGCGCAGAGTCCGCAGTTGATGCACTTGGTATAGTCAATCCGGGCAAGGTTGTCGGTCACGGTGATGGCTTCGACGGGGCACTTGCGGGAGCAGATGCCGCAGCCTATGCAGGAATGACCGCTGCCGCAGAGTTCTTTGGCGACGTTGCCCTTGTCTTTGGAAGAGCATTTGACATAGACGTTGCGGTTGATCGGAACGAGAGCTATGAGCTTGCGGGGACAGGCTTTGACGCAGGCACCGCAGCCGGTGCATTTGTTGAAGTCTATGCAACGCATGCCGTACTCATCGACGCTGATGGCATCGAAGGGACAGGCATTCATGCAGTCGTTGTAGCCGAGGCAACCGTGAGAACACATGTTCGGTCCGCCGGCGATATTGACGGCTGACTTGCAGGATTCCACACCTTCGTAGGCATATTTCCAATTGGTGTTCTTGTAACCGCCTGAACTGCAGTGGATGACGGCAACTTTCTGCTCCATGGCGTTCGCCTGCACTCCCATGATCTTGGCAATGGTGATGGCGACGTCAGAGCCACCGGGGGCACACTTGTTGACTTCGGCTCCACCGTTCACGATGGCGTCGGCGTATCCGGCGCAACCGGGCATGCCACAGGCACCGCAATTGGCACCTGGCAAAGCTTCGGCGATCTCAGTGACTCTGGGATCGACATGGACGGCGAAGACTTTGGAGGCGAAAGCCAGGACGATTCCGAAGATCACGCCCATTCCGCCCACGATGATGATCGGGGCTGCGATGATGGACAGAATGCCTTGGTTGGCGGCTTCCAGTAATACTATGCTTATCATTCTTCCTCTCCCTTTAGATCTTGAAGCCCATGAATCCGTAGAAAGCCAGCGCCATCGTTCCGGCAAGGATCAGGCCGATGGGCATTCCACGCATGCTTTTGGGCAGGGGGGCGAATTCCAGACGCTCGCGGATCCCAGCCATGGCGAGCAACACGAAGGTGAAGCCCACGCCGGAGAAGAAACCGTTCAGGGTCGCGTCCAGGAAATTATAGGGGGTGACGCCGTCGCTACGGAAGGCTGTGATGTTGATCAGAGCCACACCCAGCACGGCGCAGTTTGTCGTGATCAGGGGAAGATACACGCCCAGAGATTTGTAGAGCGCGGGGGAATTCTTCTGGATCACCATCTCCACGAACTGGACCAGCGCCGCGATCGTCAGGATATAAGCGATGGTTTGCAGATATTCAAGATGATAGGGCACCAGGAGATATTGCTGGATCAGGAAACAGAAGGCGGAAGCCATGGTCATCACAAAGATCACCGCAAGTCCCATGCCAATGGCGGAATCAAGTTTCTTGGACACACCCAGGTAGGGGCAGAGTCCCAAAAAGCGGGATAGCACGAAGTTCTGAATGAATAAGGCGGACATCGCCATTACGAAGATTTCACCGAGATATCCCATCTTTACTTCCTATTCTTTAGCATATTCATGCCGGCCATGAGGAATCCGAGCGTGATAAAAGCGCCCGGGGCAAGGATCGCGACCAGCATCGGATCGAAGCTGTGCGGCATGACCCTCATCTTGAGCCAGGTGCCGTTACCCAGGATCTCGCGGATCGTGGCAACGACGGAGAGTGAGAGCGTGAAGCCCAGTCCCATACCGATACCGTCGGCGAGGGAATTGATCACGTTATTCTTCCCGGCGAAAGCTTCCGCTCTGCCGAGGATGATGCAGTTCACGACTATCAAAGGTATGAAGATACCGAGGCTCTTATGTAGCGCCGGAACGTATGCCGCCATCGCCATATCCACGACAGACACGAACGCAGCAATGACCACGACGTAGATCGGTATCCTGATCTTATCCGGGGTGATGTTCTTGATCGCGGCGATCATGATGTTCGAACAGATCAGCACGAAGGTCGCTGCCATGCCCATACCCAGGGCGTTATCGACGGATGTGGAGGTTGCCAGCGTGGGGCACATGCCGAGCACGATCACAAAGGTCGGGTTTTCTTTGATGAAGCCTTTGGTGAGTTCTCTGAAAAAGCTCATTTAACTCCTCCTGTGGCGCTTGCCAGATCGGCGCGCAGAATGTTTATATCATCTTTGATGCTATAGGTGACGGCACGGGTCGTGATCGTGGCACCGGAGAGAGCTTTGATCGATTTCCCGGGGAGTCCGCCGTCTTTATCGACGATCAGTTCCGCGTCTGTCTTGCCTTTGAACTGGTCTGTGAAGGCAGGAAGCGCGGAATTCGTTCCCAATCCGGGAGTCTCGTTCTGCTCGATCACCTTGATGCTGATGATCTTCAGGTCTTTATCCAGGCCGACCATGGTCTTGACCGGAGCGGCGTAACCTTTTCTGATCGCAGTGAAGACATAGCCCTGAGCATCTTTTGTGCCCTTCTTCAGAGCTACGTAATATTCGAACTCAGTGTCCGCGACGGCAGTGTGACGCTCGAAATCAGAGCCGGGGATGAGGGATTCACGTGCTTCTTTCGCTTCCTTGATCTTGCGTTCCGTGATGATGGGCTTCGTCTTGGCGTTCACATAAGCCAGGACGCCGCTGCCCACGGCGCAGAAGATCAGGAGGGTCAGAGCCAATTGGATATAGTACTTCATTTTTTCACCTCCCCGAAGGTTCTGGGAATGGTAAAGCGGTCGATCAGCGGGGTCATCACATTCATGAAGAGAATGCTGTAGGAAACACCTTCAGGATATCCTCCCACAAGCCTGATCACCACAGTCAGCAGACCGCAGCCGATACCAAAGATGATGCGTCCCTTCTTGGTCAGCGGCGTCGTCGTATAGTCCGTTGCCATAAAGAAAGCTCCCAGCATCAGACCGCCGGCGAAGATATGGAAGAACGGCAGCATGATCGAGGGGCTCGAACCTTTGATCCCTCCAAAGAGGAAGGTGAGCACGAACACGGTGCCGATGTAGAAGGAGGGGATGCGCCAGTCGATGATGTTCTTCCAGAGGAGATAGATCGCTCCGAGAAGCAGGGCAAAGACAGAGACTTCACCGATGCAGCCGCCGATATTTCCCACGAAGAGAGCTTTCAGCGTTCCCAGATCAAAGAGGTTGTTGAAGATGTTCTGGGTGATCTCGTTGTTGAGCTTTGGATCGGAGGTCAGAGAGGCTACCCAGGTGCTGTCACGCAGGGTTTGAGCGACCTTGAGCGGTGTTGCGCTGGTCACCAGAGCGTGTGCTTTGGGTGCGATGGTTTTCAGACTGTCCGCGATCAGGGAGAGATCGTTCATGCCGCTGATCGCGCCTTTCTTAGCAGCGATCCAGCCGCTGGTCATGAGATTCGGCCAGGAGGCGAGCAGGAAGGCACGTCCCAGAAGAGCCGGATTGACAGGGTTGTTGCCCAATCCGCCAAAGACTTGCTTACCAACGATGATGGCAAAGACTGAACCAACCACGGGAAGCCACATGGGCGCCGCGGCATGGATATTGAAGGACAGAAGCATACCGGTGAGGAAGGCGCTTCCATCGGCAACGGAGACCGGAAGCTTGCGCCATTTCTGAACTAAAGCTTCGGTGACCACCGCGGAAAGAGCTCCGGCGAGGGTCAGCCACAGGGAACGGAGTCCCCAGAAGTAGATCGCGGCAACCAGAGCCGGAACCAGGGCGATGACCACGTTCCACATGACCTTGGGAATCGATGTATGGTCGTGCAGATGCGGAGCGGGTGAGACTCTATAGATATCTTTCATGATCGTCCTCTTCCTCTTCACTTCTTGGAGCGTTGGACTTCTGCCCAGCGTATCTTGCCGGTATCGATCCACTGTACCAGACGAATATGCGCGGGGCAGACGTAGGCACAGCTGCCGCACTTCATACAGTCGTTCAGACCGGTCTTCTCAGCCAGATCGAGGTTCTTATATTTGACCGCGCTGGCGATCGTTGAAGGTATCAGATTCATGGGGCAAACGTCCACGCAACGGGCGCAGCGGATGCAATCCCTCTCTTCGAGGAACTTGGCTTCCTGCTCGTTAAAGAGCACAAGACCGCTGGAGCCTTTGGTCATGGGAGCTTCCAGTCCGGGGAGCGCGAAGCCCATCATCGGACCGCCGGAGATGACCTTGCCGATGGCCTCGGTCGCGCCTCCGCAGAGCTCTACGAGTTCCGCGTACAGCGTGCCGATCCTGGCTTTGAAATTGTGCGGTTCTTTGACTATAGCTCCGGTGACGCTGATGATCCGGTCAACCAGAGGCTTTTTGAAGCGAACTGCTTCATAGATGGCAAAGGCAGTGCCGACGTTCTGCACGACGACGCCCACAGCCATGGGCAAGCCACCCTTGGAGGGGACTCTGCGCCGTGTCGCGGCATAGATAAGCTGCTTTTCCGCGCCCTGAGGATACTGGAGCTTCAGGGGGCAAACGCTGAGATCGCTCTGCGACTGGGTCTTCTGAGTGAGGAGCTTGATCGCGTCAGGCTTGTTTGCCTCGATGCCGATGATCCCACGCTTGGCTCCGACTATCTTCATGATGATCCTGAGTCCGTTGATGATCTCGTCCGGCTTTTCCAGCATCAGGCGGTAATCTGAGGTGAGATAGGGTTCGCATTCGACGCCGTTCAGAATGACCGTGTCGATGACCTTGTCCTCAGGAGGAGAGAGCTTCACCTGAGTCGGGAAACCTGCTCCGCCCATACCACAGATGCCGGCTTCGGTGATCCGGTCTTTCATCTCTTTGGTGGACAGGTTCAGGTAATTCTCGTCGTTCACAAGATCGATCCAGGTATCCTGACCGTCTCCGGTGATCTCGATGGCAAGCTGTTTGTTGCCGGTGGGATGAGGGAAGACGTCGATCTTGGTGATCTTGCCGCTGATCGAGGCGTGTTGCGGGATGGAAACGTATCCTGAAGCCTCTGCGATCTTTTGCCCTGTCCTGACCTCATCGCCGACCTGCACGATTGGCGTGGAGGGCGAGCCGATGTGTTGGGAGACAGGGATGATCACCCTTGCGGGCAGTGGAGCTTCAGCTATGGGTTTGGAACTGGAATAATGCTTTGAATCATGAGGGTGAACTCCCCCGGGAAAAGTCTTCAAGCGCATCAAACACTCCCTTATGCTTCTGCTGGTTTTTCCAGCTTGGCTGAAATTTTCGCCATTATTTAGACACTCGTTTAAAAGGCAAGTGTTTTTTAGCCTTTTTACGTTATTTTATGCGCTTAGGAGCGTTTTGGCGGGTTCCTTCTCTTTCCCTTCCTCTTGGGATGTTGTTAGCCGGAGGCATCCAGCCGGAATGATCGCCCTAATCCGGGCGAACATTTGTACGGTTATCATACGGTAAGCGTACGGGAAGCATACGGTAGGCGTACCGGATAGTAAGTAGGGAAGAGACGCATCCGATTCCGGTTTCCCGGCTCATTCAGGAATACCCCGAACAATAGCTCTTGCTTCAGCCCTCAGAAACGGATAAATTAGGAGTATACCTTAGATTTGGAGTTTACCATGAATAAATACTTTCGCACCGACCTGGCGGATAAAGAACCGCCGCTCATCAGCGTACCCGTCCGCAGACGGATGATGTGCCTGAACGAAAGCTGCCTCGATCCCTATCAGGCGATCAAGGAGAAGTTCCTCGCCCGGATGGAGGACGTCCGGCTGAACCGTTATCTTTCGCCCATGACGGCAGAACTGAACAACAAGCTTGCCGATTACGTCGGCTGTGGGATCCGTCCGGAAAACGTCGTCTGGGGCAATGGCGCGGATGACATCCTCTACCATATCTTCCTCTCCGTGCGTGAGGACGCGGAGTCCTTTGCCGTGAGCCTCGCACCGTCCTACTTCGATTACAAGACTTTCTGCGACGCCGTCGGACTGAAGATCAAGTTCCTGGAGCTGAAAGAGGATTTCAGCTTTGACACGGATAAATATCTCGAGCTGGCTTCCGATCCGCACTGCAAACTGGCGATCCTCTGCAATCCCAATAATCCCACGGGGAATCTCTATGAGAAGAAGCAGCTTCGCGGGATCGTGGATGCTCTGCCGGAGAAACTTGTCCTGATCGACGAGACCTATTACGAATTCTCGGACAGCACCTTCGCCGGGGAACTGCCTCAACATCCCAACCTGATCCTGACCCGCTCCTTCTCCAAAGCCTTCTCCGGCGCGGGATTGCGCTTCGGCTACGCGATCTCCTCCGCGGAGAACATCTATAACCTGAAGAAGGTCTTCACGACCTTCCACACAAGCATCCTGAATCAGGCTTTCGCTCTCACGATCCTGGAGAACGTTCCATTGTTCTGCGCACAGGTTCTTGGCGTGATCGAGCTGCGCGGCAAGTTCTACGAACAGATGAACGAGATCGGCGGGATCACGGTTTATCCCTCGAGGACGAACTTCCTGACTTTCACGATAGGTGAACGGACTCCGGAGCTATTTGAATACCTGAAGGATCATGATATTGCCGTGCGGGACGTCGGAGCGCACCGGCGTTTGCGGAATTGCCTGCGTGCGACTCTGAGTTGCGAAGACGATAACAACGCCCTGGTAGAGGCGATCAGGGATTTCCTGCTGTAGAGTCGCTCACCGTAGAGACAACTGAACGGACGCTCACCGAAGCGACATTGGAAGCAGCCCAACTGTACAGTCGCTCACCGTAAGCGACATTGGATGTGCTACCAACTAGACTGCGAGCTTACCTCTTGCTTTCCTGATGCTGCGTGTTGAAGGCGTGGCAGCCGGTGTCTTTGAGCCTGGAGATCACCTCGCTCAGATCGTCCACAAGAGCATTACCTGTCTTTCCCTGACAGAATGGACAGGCGTGGATGTCGCCCAGGGAATCGACATAGAGATATCTGTGTCCGGCGCCGAAACAGCCTAGCTTTCTCTGATGAAATCCAGCGTACTCCACGAGGGGCATAGTCTTGCAAGCGGGGGCTGAACCTGCTCTGAGATAGAACTTGGTGAGTGTTCTGATCTGATCTTCTTCCAACTCGATGCTCTTTCCCTGAAAGTGCCCAACTTGCCTGGGCTCGAGGATCCTGACGATGCCTGCGCCCCAGTCCTTTGCCAGATTATAGTATCTATTCAGGTTTTCGTCTGTAACGAAATCCCTTGTCGCGCAGAGGGAGAGCGCGACCACGAGCCCGGCATTGACGGCATTCCGGGCAGCTTCTCTTGCCCAATAGTAAGCTTTATCATGCTTGCGAAAACGATTATGCTCCGCCTCATCCCAGTGGTCAAGGCTGATCACGACACCCGCGAGACCTGCCTGCGCGAGGAGTTCCGCCCGTTCCTCGGTTAAGCCGAAGCCTGAAGTGAGGATCCACAGCTCTGTGTTCTCTCCGGCTTCCCCGATCAGACGCAGCAGATCGTCAAACCTGCTGAGCGGTTCTCCGCCGCTGAACTGGATATTGATGATGCCACGCTGTTTGAACTTCCGCAGGATAGTGCTAAGCTCTTCATAGGAAAGAGTTTCCTGAGCGGAGAGATTGTTCCATTCATAGCAGTGTTCGCAAGACAGGGGACACCTGCCCGTGATGGAGAAGATCATGGTCTGGAGCGTCGTGTCTCCTTCCCGGAAAGGCACAATGCGGTTGAGCTCGGAGCGTACCATACTCTCAAAGACAGGGGAGTTCCAGGCTGCTGAAGTGATCGCGCGGTAGTACTTCCCTCGTGCCAGAACAAGCCTCGGCAGGGCAAGCTCGCCGAGAATCTCCTTCTTCTTGCGGAAGATCGAGAGTAGTACTCTGAGGGCTGTGAACACGTCGCCATAGGCATCCAGAGCGATCTTCAGGATCGTCAGCTTGGTTCGCAGGCGGATAACCCAACAGGGAAACCCTGTCACCAGCGACGTCTGTCCTCTGCGCCTCATTTCTTCGTGTTCAGAAGCTTTACTCATGCCCTTCAAAGCAGCTACTTTCCGTTCTTCTTCAGCATCTCCAAATAGATCTCCTTGGAGAATTCACCGAATCTTCCCGGTTCGCGGAAACTTTTCAGATAGGCGAGATCGGGATTGCCTTTGGGATCGCGGATGACCTCGTAATGCCCTTTACTGTGCAGGAACACGGATCTTGCATAGTTCTCCCGCACGGCAGGCATGGCGTAGCGCAGGAGCGCTTCGTTACCGACCCGCTCCATTGTGAAGTAATTCTTATCATCCCTGGTCAGTTCAGAGGTCACGTCACGTCCGTCCTGATCCCTTGCCGAGATCAGCGGAACCACCTGTTGAAAGGCATATTCCTGAGGCGCGAAGTCCAAGCCGGCATAGTCGATCTCCCAGAAGAGGAAACCAAAATCCAGCTTGAGTTCGATCGTGTCGCTGTCCAGTTTGGAGATATCGATCGGCATCACGACGTCTTTCTCCGCCACGGGTCCGATCACGTTGAAGTAATCGACAAACTGCCATTTGCCGTTCACCTTCATGGATACCGAGAGCGGGATGCCCTGCTCCAGCGACCACGTGCCCTGCTGTTCCGGACTAAGCTTCTTCTGCTTCTCATACCAGACCTTATATTTATCGCCAAACTGCTCGAAGAACTGACCGAAGGTGTAATCCAGCCAGAAGGAGTTCTTGGCGCGGAGGACAAGCTTCGCGGTGCTGGTATTGACCGGACGGTCAAAGCTTAGATACATAGTATCTTTGCTCTGCTGAGGATCAGCAAAGGCGTCGCCCAGGTATTTGAGACTATCCCGGGAGGCGATCAGCGGAAGGATGTCCTTATCCTGCTGAGTTCTGGCGAGCTTGGGCGGGCTTGGCTTCTTCAGGATCTGATACTTGCCGTATTTATCGACGAGCAGACTCGTCCCAAGGGGGTGGTCTATGACCAGCAGCTCTGCTAAGTTCGTGTGCTGTATCTCCTTGACCTGATTTGCCAGCTTCAGCTGATATTCATTCCCGAGGGGTTTGAGATTGGGTAGTGGCAACCAGTCGTGACGTTCCAGCCCGGGATAGATCGCCCCGCTAAAGATCTCTCCGGTGAATTCAAACGTCTCTCCATTATAGACATAGACGAAGGGACAAG
>DAOPZE010000096.1:0-10062 GCA_035353255.1 Candidatus Cloacimonadota bacterium | reverse complement strand
CCTCTCTCTATCATCTTATGTCATGACATAAGATGATAGAGAGAGGATAGCAAGAAGTTGATAAGAACAGAAAGGTATAGTTATCGGTTGGCAGAAGGCTTCACTGGTTCCACATCCGAAAAGAAGTTCAAACTTACAGAGCGTGGGAAAGTGATGAATATCTACTTCAAAGCGGGATTGATGCCCTTGATATAAACGTTGATCAGATCAATATCCTGGCACAATTCAGCTCCGGTAAAGCCCTTAAAATCCTGATAAGAAACCTGAGCTATAAGATCCTGATACATCTTCTGAGAAAGCGGTTTGTAGCTCCAGTGCCAGGGTTCATAGGAAAAGCCTTTTCTCCCGTCGATGGTGGGATCGGTGTAAGCCTGATAGAAGCCATATTTAGCCGCGTTCTTTTCCAGCCAGTCTCCGGCTTTCTTGCCATCGCCCTTGTTCCAATCGGAGACATTCAGGCTAAAGATGTCGATCTCGGTTCCCCAGTGATGGCGTGAGCTTCCGGGAAGGGAGATATATTCCAGCGCGTCTTTGATCAGCTTGATCTTCTCTGCCTTGGGTTTGCTGGCAGAGTATTTCAGGTTTGTCAGTTCGTTCTCCCAGATAGATCTCTGTTTCTCCCAGGAACGCGTTCCGGAAAGAAGCTTGAGGCTGACTCCGGCTGAATCGGCAGCGTCATACATCATCTTGAAGGCTTTATAAGTTTCAGGACGCAAGCTCAGATTCAGCTTTGCGTATCTGGAATCGGTCACTTGGATAAATTCTTTACTCGTCTTACCCAGCAGATAGTTGAGCGGGTAGGCGATCGAATCGCGGACAACTGCTTCCTGGCTGACCATCTTAACAACGGGAGATTGAGGTTTATCCTTGTGGCAGAGTTTCATCCCCAGCAGCAGAGCCAGCACGACTATCAGCAGGATAAATCCGAGGATGATGAATCTAGAGTAGTTTTGTTCCTTTGATCGATGAGGCATTTACGTTTAACTCCGAATATTGATGGTTGATCAGTTTGGGTATGGACGCGGCGGCAACCATGGCAGCGTTGTCCATACAGAGCTGAAGAGAAGGTGAATAGGTCTTTATTCCGTATTTTCCTGCCTTTTCAGCGAGTTGGCGGCGTAAGGCTGAATTGGCGGCTACACCACCGGCAAGTAAGATAGTCTGGACTTTGTTGGCTCTTGCCCAGCGAACGCTCTTCGTGATGAGCGGATCAATGATCGCAGCCTGAACCGACGCGGAAATATCCTTCAGATGCTCCTTGATGAACGCATCGTCCTGAGATGATAAATAGGTAAGCACGGCGGTCTTGACACCGCTGTAGCTGAAATTGTAGTTATCTTTCTGCTTGAGCCCACGGGGAAACTCATGAAAGTGAGGATCTGCACCTTCAGCAAGTTTGTCGATGATAGGTCCTCCGGGAAAGCCCAGACCGAGGAGCTTGGCAGTCTTGTCGAAGGTCTCCCCCGCTGCGTCGTCGAGCGTCTTACCGATGATCTCAAACTCAGTAAGAGTCTTGAAATGAACAAGTTCCGTGTGCCCACCGGAGACTACCATCGCCAGAAATGGTGGTTTCAGATCGGGATGATCGATAAAATTGGCAAAGATATGCGCCAGCATGTGATTCACAGTGATCAACGGGATGCCTCTGCTCCATGCGAGTCCTTTGGCATAGGAAAGCCCCACGATCAGAGAACCGATCAGCCCCGGATTGATGGAAACAGCCACTGCTGAGATCTGATCCAGAGAGACCTTTGCCTCTGCCAGGACAGCATCCGTCAGACGGGCTATGTTCTTCATGTGCAGACGGGAAGCGAGTTCCGGAAGGATCCCGCCAAACTCAAGATGCTGAGGCTGAGACGAGATCAGATTTACCAAAACCCGGTAGGAGCTGTCCACAACCGCGACAGAAGTATCATCGCAGGACGATTCAAAAGCAAGGATGAGTTTATCGCTCAAAAGCGTGATCTCACTTTCTCTGGTGTTAGTGCGACCAGATTGATGCCATCAGGGGTGGAAACGCTTACTTTTCTGCTTCCGTCAGGCTCCGGAGTGGTGGCGATAGACACCGTCAGATCGCTCGCGGTAAGCGCGGCAAGAGCTTCAGGCGAACCGGTCACTTTGACTGTGATGGAATTGGGGAAGTATTTATCAGCATCTGCGTCAGTCAAGGGAACCGCGCTGATGACCCGTGCTTCAGATCGTCTGTTCTCCAGCGAGAGGGTCACATACTTTTCGGAGACGGTAAGATCTCTGTTGGGAACGACAAGATTCAATCTCACCTGGTTTTGTGAAAGCATCCGGTTGGTGATCTCGACGGTCTTGATCGATTCGATCCCTCGCAGGACTCTGGCTGATCCATAGATCTCCACCTTTTCGGGCTGAATCCTGAACTTCTTTTCCATCAGCGCTGAACGGAGCGATTTATCCTGAAAGCTTAGCTCGATCGGAACAACTTCCTGCTGAAAAGACTCAGCTTTGACTGCAATCTCACGCGCGTTCGCAGGACCGATCAGATCAAGTTCGACACCGGGAGGAAGCTCCACCTGATAATCATCCAGAGCCAGGAGATCGACGCCCGGTTTGATCTTGCTGGCATCGATCGAGATCTGTGACCTGGAAGCTACGAAGCGGACAATATCGATACCTCGTCCTTCCACAATGTAGGGAATGCTCTCCTGTGTCTTGTCGATGCTGACATCCTTTGGCGCGTTGATCAATTGAACGGGGATGTTCAGGATCGCTCTGTGCTCTCCCAGCATGGCTGATTGGAGCCAGAGCAATATCGCCAGACCAACGGCAAAGATCTTCAGACCGAGCAATTCCTTGCGCAATTATTCTTCCTCTAATCCGGTCGTGATCCCAAAGAGTTTCATTTTCTTGTAGAGCGTGGTGCGCTCGATCCCGATCGCCTTTGCCGTCGATGAGACTCTCATATCGTTCTCATGCAGATAATGCAGGATATAGTCTCTTTCGAAGGCGGACGCGCTGTCCTTGAGGTTACGGATGTTCAGATATTTATCCAGTCCCTCCTCGGATTTCCCGAAGCTATTGGACAACTTGTGAGAGAGGTGTTTCAGGATGACCGCATTAGTTATCTCGCGTTCATTGATCATCAGGAACTTGCAGAAGTTCTTCAGTTCCCTGATATTCCCCGGCCAGGAATACTCAAGCAGAGCGTCCTTCAAGGCGCGAAGATCCATCTGGTCATAGATGTTGTACTGAGAAGAGTAATTCGAGAGGAAATAACTGAAGAGCAGGAGGATATCAGAACCTCTTTCGCGCAAAGGAGGAAGCTCGACGATAGTGCCTTCGATGCGGTAGAAAAGGTCTTTACGGATGACAGTAGCATCCGAGAGCGTGGTCAGATCAGCATTCGAAGCAAAGATCAGACGCGTGTCCACCTTCTTCATGTTTCCTCCAACGACCTGGATCTCTTTATTCTCGATAGATCGTAGGATCTTGGCTTGGGCTTTGAGAGAGAGATTGCTGACCTCATCCAGGAAGAGCAGACCTGTGCTGCATTCCTCGAATATACCTGTTTTGTTCCTGTCGGCATCGGTAAATGAGCCTTTGACGTGACCGAAGAGCTCACTCTCGATGATGGTCTCAGTAAGCGCGCTGCAATTCACCGTCCTGAATGTCTTTCCGAATCTGCGGCTGTTTATATAGTAATAGTTTGCCGCGACTTCTTTCCCTGTGCCCGTCTCCCCGATAAGAAACATGTCTTCATCGACTTCAGCGAGCTTGACGATCTGTGAACGTACATCCTTGATCACATCGCTGTCACCGATGAAGGGGAAGCTTCTGGTAAACTGCTTCTTCAGGTTGATGAATTCGATCTGAAGCCCGATATGTTCTTCTTCCTGACGCTTGAGAGTCACCGCGTTGTCAATGTGTAGCATCAATTGGTTCACGTTGAAGCTTGAACCTTTCTCGATGAAATGATAGGCACCAAGCTCTCTGATCTCGGCAACTTGAGCGGACGTGGCTTCACCAGAGATCACGATGACCTTATAGTTAAGATCCAAATTATCCCTGAGATATCTGAGCACCTGAAGCCCGTTCAATCTGCTTCCGATCAGGAAAACGTCCATGAGGATCACATCCGGCTTGAAGTTTCTCAGTTCATTAAAAAAGGCATCGCTGTTCGTGGTGTGCAGAACTTCGTAATTCTTCCTCTGGATGATACTGGTGATGCTTTGTGCCAGTACTACGTCATCTTCAAGAATGATAACTTTACCATTCATTAGTCTCCCCCCTTGTTAGCTGAGCCTTTCTTCAAGATCGGCAAGAGCGTTGATGTAATATATGTAAGCTTGATCCGGTGAGTCGTACGGTGAGAAATACTTGTGCACGTCCCCATCCTGGAAATACTTGGTACTCATATAATAGAAGTGATCCGAGGTTGTGAGCTTACGGGCGATCTCCAGAAGTTTCTCATCCCCCTTCTGTTTGACCCGGTGGAGCAGATCATACATTGTTTCAATGGCATTCTTCTGCATGTCATTCTCCAGCCAGGCGGAAAGGTCTCTCTGTTCATCCGCCCAAGAAACGGCATCAGGAAAACTCAGAGATTCCTGCTGATAATTTGCGAGATGCGTGGTCTCATTGGGAGTCACAAAGCCAAGATTGGATCGCTTCAGGACCTCAGCGGGGAAATGCTCCATAAAGTCGAATATCCCTGTCTCTGCCCATTGATGTTCGCCAAATGTCTCATAGTCCATGAAGAGATTGAGGAACTGGTTTCTGTTCTTCTTCTCCTCCAGGGTGAGATGATCGATCCAGTTCACGAACTTGTCCACCGTGAGGGGATATTCCGGCCATTCTCTGTTCGAGAATCTGAAGGCGATATCATCAGAGAGTTTGTAATACTTGAGAAGCAGATTCAGGTCTTTCGAATAGTTCTTATACGCGTAGAGCGGTGAACGCCATTGCAGGATGCGGTCAACCCCCTCCGTGATAATGGTCTTGAATCCTTCGATCTCAAAAACCAGGTCAGAAAGCCTGTCCTGATAGATCAATTCCGTGTTACGGAATGTCGAAGTCTCATAGCCGAATTCATCCCGCATGAGCTTACGGTGCATGCTGACCTGATCCAGAAACTCATTGGTATCGAATAGCACCGATAAGGAATGATAGTAAGTTTCTCCGATGAATTCGACGCATCCCGTATCCGCCAGTTCCTTGAAGGAATCGAGCACTTCCGGAGCGTAGAGCTTGAATTGTTCGATCGCCACACCGGTTATGGAATAGGAGATCTTGAACTTGCCTTCATGCAGTTTGATCAGACGCAGTAGCAGCGAGTTGGTGGGAAGATAACACTTTTCCGAGACTTTCTTCATGACCTGGCGATTCAGCTTGTTATCAAAGAGATCAATGTTCTGCCCGATATCGAGCAGATTCACATGCCGTAAGCGGTAGGGCTGGTGTACCTGAAAGTAAAAAACAACGTTTAGCATCTGAATCTCCTCTATTGCCTTCTGATGAAATCTGAGAGTATCTGTGAATACAGAATTCTGATCTTATCTGCCGCGTCATCCCATTGGATGCGATTGACTTCTTTCTTCCCGTCAGAACCGAGCTTCTTGCAGATATCGGGATGCTCGATCAGATGGTTGATCGTCTCCGCCATCAGGTCAACGTCCCAGTAATCGATCTTGAACGCATGATTGACCACTTCCGCGACTCCCGACTGCTTGGAGATTATCGCCGCGATGCCATACGCCATAGCTTCCAGCGGAGCAATCCCGAATGGCTCGGAAACCGAAGGAAGGACATAGATATCTGAGGCACGTAAAACTCGTTCGACCTGCTTACGATTCAGGAATCCTGAAAAGAGAAATCCGGTCTTGAGCCGCAGCGAAGCTGACTTTCTCAGCAGTTTACGGGACATATCTCCCGTTCCTGCCATAATGAAACGTGCGTCAGGATGAACTTTCAGGACACGTTCGGCTATCTCGAGGAAGTAATCCGGACCCTTCTGAATGGTTATCCGCCCCAGAAACAGAATAGTCGGTCCCTTGAACAGTCTTCGTTTCGCATAGACAGCGTCGTCCGGCATGGAGAAAGCATTGTGCACGATCCTGATCCTGCCGGTATCGATCCTATAGCGGGACATGATCATTTGCGCGGTGTATTGCGAGACCGCGATGACCATATCGGCATACATCATTCCGGCATGCTCGATCTTATGGATCCTCTCGTCTCCCGGTCCACCGGCACGATCGAACTCTGTCGCGTGAATATTCACGATCAGGGGCTTACCCGAGATCTTCTTCGAGAGCATTCCCGCAGGATAGGTTAGCCAGTCATGAGCATGAATCAGGTCAAAAGATAAAGCCGCAGCATAGCGCTCGGCTCTAACTGTGAATTCCTGAACCTTCTTCATCAGATCTTCATCGCCGGTGAGCTGAGTCGTCATCTCATTCCAGAGATCCTGTTCCTCATGCGTGACTGTGTCCGAAAGCCAATACTCCTTCTTAATGGAAAGGAAATGTTGGATCTCAGCAAGCTGAAAATAGGTCTCAGGACGGGTGCTGATCCCAATGTACTCCAGTTTCTCCTGAAGCGTCTCAAACTTCTCCTGAACGAATCTGCTATGCAGGATAGGATCGAGGAAGACTGTTGGAAGTGTATCCGCGTCACTTTCCTGACGAAGCGGGAAATACACCATTTCTTTGGTAGGCAGGACAAGGTCGATCTTGATCCCCTGGCTCAGCAAACCTTTGACCATGCCATAGCATGCCATTGCCAAACCACCGGAGATCAGGGGAGGAAACTCCCAGGAATACATCAGTATTTTCATGGCTTCACCTCCAGAGTCTCGATGAAGCTTTCTATATTATAGACAGCCGCGACGCTCATAGCGTGAGCCGGAGCTCCTTTGGGGAAGTGCGGATTCTCTCCGTCCCAGATCTCCGCGACGGAGGCAATATGTCCTTTCATAAAACCGTTGGTAAAGGCAGAGATGATCTCAGCCAGTTCAGCGCTTACCTCAGCATCTGTCCTGATACCACGGTAGGCTTTGACATAGAGACCACAATAAGGACTCAGCAACCATGCCTGAACACTGCCATTGTGTCTGGAAGTATCCCTCTCTTTCTGATTGCCATAGTATTTCTTCCTGAAACGTACATCTCCCGGACTCAACGTGCGGATACCATACTTAGTATAGAGCTCTGCTTTGGCACGTTCAAAAACCTGTTGCAGCTGTTCCTGTTCCAGGAAATCGATAGGAAGAGAGAGAGCCAGAAGGACGTTGGGACGCACTTCCATGATCTTATCCTCTCCGACAAGCCTATCCGCCAGCCAACCATCAGCCCAGAACTTGGTCAGTGAGCGTTTTACCATAGGCAGCAACTCCGTGATCTTACCGAGGGCTGAGTGCTTTTCGCCGCTTATCTCCGAGTAACTTTGAGACATCTCCATATAGACCGAGAGAGCATTGAACCACAAGGCATTGATCTCGACCGGAGCTCCGTCTCTGGGTACCACGGCTTTGCCTTCGATGCGCACGTCCATCCAGGTAGCATGCGCAAAGTCAGGAAGCAATTCGATCAAACCGTCTTCTCTGATCCTGAAAGAATGAATATGATTTTCGATGATCCCTTTCAGGATACCTTCAGTGATAAGCAAAACCTCTTTCCAGTAGGTGAGATTATTCTTTTTCTTGCCGACTTTCCAAAGCAGGATCACATACCATAGGGTGGCATCCACGGAGTCATAATTAACCGTCCTGCCGGTTTCCGCAAAGACATTGGGTATCAGTCCGTCTTTGATGTGACGGCTGTATTTACGCAGCACCGTCTCGATCGCGTCCAGGTTTCCAGGCAAGTGCAGAAGGGCGTTCAGGACAAACATCGTGTCCCTGCCCCATGCGCCGTAATAAGGATAACCACGGACTATGTCATCATTGACGAGGAAGTCCTTCAGGCAAAAACTCAGTATCTTCAAGTATTCAGCTCTTTTGAACTGCTTGTTATCGTTGTAATCCAAGCTGGAAAGGAGGGTGTCGTCTTCATCCGCAACCGCAGGATAATCCATAGGTTTGGGCAGATTCTCATATCTCTTCTCGATCTCCTGGATCGAGCGATTGGCATTCTCTATCGGCTTATCCGAAAACAGGATATAGTTGCTCTCGTTCACTTTCAGATCAAAACTCAGATCAAAGAGACTGATTTGATCGCCCACTCCGGCATACCCGCTCATAACTTCCCAAGGATAATAAACATTGTAATAGACATAGCGGTTTTCTTCGACGATACCCTTTGCGATAGCTCCATACGCGGAAATACCATTCGATCTGCGGCAGGTCGAGAACCTTCCTCCATCCATGTCGATCGAGATATTCGTCTCAAATTCTTCATTATCCAGGCTACCGGGATAATTCAATTCATGATGAGGAAGCATGGTGAACTTTGGCTGAAGGTTGAAATGCAACCGGTGATGCCCGAGATTGGTGTACTTCACCAGAATTGTATTGGAATCCTCCGCCATCATGAGTTCTTTGCGGATCAAGATATCATTCTGATGAGGCAGCGCGCTGTAGAGGAAGACGGGATAGGGACGCAACCAGGGTTTGACCAGATACATGAACCCTTCAGGATATATACAGTTGCTATAGTTATTACTATCCAGATGGATCAATTCTCCACGCCATTCAACCTTTTCCTCGATCCCCGCGACCAGATGCTTACGGTTAAAGTTTCGATCTCCGGCTATGAGCAGACCATGGTACTTGCGCTGATTGATCAGGTTTCCGGTGCCCAGCGCGTAAGAGCCAAGCTTATTGGTCAAGATCCACTCATGATGGTGGGTCTCCATGAAGTAGCTGTTCATACCACCCCCTAAATCCTCGTAATTTCTTTTGTGTTGATTTTTTTCAATAGTCTCAAAACCGTCAAGGAAATAATCAGGAAGAATTGGCAGAATTATCCTATTTCATTATCCTACATAATGATAGTGTCAGCGTCTAAGCCTCCTTACATCCAGGTATGGGTTAATTCAGGCTTTCGTCATCCGCCTCGGTGGTCGTATTTGTCTTATTTTGGAGACGCTGGTTTGGAGGCAAGACAGTGTCGTTCAATGAGGGCATCGAAGAGAAGTATTTGCTGTAGATTATTTTCAAATTACGTCCGTCCGCATTGAGTTCATCGATATTGGGAAGCTGATAGATCAGGTCGATGGAGCCGTTCGCGCCGACGGTCGCGGGTTCATAATCCACTGTGGAGACGAGGTTGTTGTTCGCGTCAAACATCCCGAGAAGGAAGTATCCAGTGATATCGACCGGGAGTTTATTGCTCAGAGTCACATAGACATCAGCAGGATGAGCCACATTATTCAGGTCATAGAGGAAATATTCATCAGAAACCACAGGCTCTACGAATATGTCACTTTCCATGTTCAGAGCCGTTTCGTCCAGCCAGTTGCCGGAATATGATCTGGCGGAGATGAATCCTCCGAAATAAGCCAGAGTCCGTTCCTGAAAACTATCCTGACCCGGATCGTTGACGATGTAGGAAGCAGCTTTATTATCGGGACCATTCTGCGCGATGACCAGCACCCAGTGGCTTGCTCTTCCGGCTACTTTCACGATGACCTTGTTCCCCTTGGTGAGTTCGCCGCTCAGATAAGACCAGTCATTGCGTTTGCGGGATTCCGAAACAAGTTCCATGCCATTGCCGTCACCATCCATCTTTCCGGCAATCTGCCAGCGCATATCGTTGCCGATGTAACCACCGTTTTTCTTGAGCCAGTCATTGAGCATATCTGGGGTGACGCGGGAATTTGAAGCTTCACCATTCAGCAGCATGGACAGGCAGCTAAGCACGCATCCACTATTCCCGATTGAAGAACCACCGGCAAGCCGATCTTTATTCCAGCGGGAATCACTTTGCGAGTACCAGCTAAAAGTCCCAGCTGACGCGGAAGCAATAATTAGCAATAGTACGAGCAGTATATTATATCTTTTCATATTTGTTGTCTCACTTGGTTTGCTATCTTACCTAAGTCATAGTGTTTAGGCTTGTAATCGTAATATTTGTTCCAAACTCCTCAATTCCT
>DAOPZE010000095.1:0-10063 GCA_035353255.1 Candidatus Cloacimonadota bacterium | reverse complement strand
GGGGACGTCCGCAGATCATGCAGCGATTATATTTTCTGACTTTGAACTTGGGTGTACGTTGTTGTTTGAGGATAAGTGATTTCTTTGCCACAATAACTCTCCTTATTGGTTTCTTTGGAAGGGCATACCAAGTTCTCTGAGCAATTCACGGCCTTCCTCATCGGTATGAGCCGTGGTTACGATAGTGATATTCATCCCGCGGATCGCGTCGATCTTGTCGTATTCGATTTCCGGGAACACGGTCTGCTCTTTGAGACCAAGGGAGAAGTTTCCCCTGCCGTCAAAAGCGTTCGCCGGGATCCCGTGGAAGTCGCGCATACGGGGGATCACGATGGAGATGAGTCTGTCAAAGAACTCGTACATCACTTCGTCACGAAGAGTGACTTTGCAGCCGATCGGCATTCCCTGACGCAGCTTGAAGTTAGATATGGATTTGCGGGCTTTGGTGACCACGGCTTTGCGGCCGGTGATCTGCTCCATATCCTTGACGGCGTTGTCAAGGAGGGCTTTGTTCTGCGTGGCATGACCGACACCCATGGAGACGATGATCTTCTCGATCTTCGGCACCTGATGGGGATTGGTGTATTCGAAACGCTTGGTCAGCGCTGCGATCACCTGTTGTTTATATTGTTCTTTCAAACGATTCATTACATACTCCTTTACAGCTCGTCACCGGATTTCTTGCAGACGCGGACGCGCTTGCCTTCGCGAAGCTGGACCACGGGTTTGGAGACTGCGTTAAGCTTCTCGTTGAAGAGCATGACGTTGGAGGCGTGAACGGCGGCTTCCATGTGGATGATCCCACCCTGAGGATTTCTCTGGGAAGGCTTGGCATGCTTTTTGATCATGTGGACTTTTTCCACGATGACACGGTTGGTCTTGGGGAAAGCCTTGAGGACTCTGCCCTTCTTACCTTTGTCCGCGCCGGAGATCACGATGACCAGATCACCCTTTTTCAATTTCATATTATCTGCCATCTTTCCTCCTACAATACTTCCGGAGCCAGCGAGACTATCTTCATGTATCCAACTTCACGAAGCTCTCTGGCGACCGGCCCAAAGATACGGGTACCCTTGGGTTCGTGTTTTTCGTCGATGATGACAGCGGCGTTATCCGCGAAACGGATATAGGAACCGTCGGGACGGCGTATTTCTTTGGCTGTACGCACGATCACGGCTTTTTCCACTGCGCTCTTCTTTACTTTCCCGCCGGGAGTAGCGGATTTTATCGCCACAACTATAACATCACCAACGGATGCATACTTGCGTCTGGTGCCACCAAGAACCTTGATACACATGGCTTTCTTGGCACCGGAGTTATCAGCGATATTCAATACTGTTTGAACTTGAATCATTCCATAACCCCTTATTTAGTTCTCTCTACAATCTTGTGCAGAGTCCATCTTTTACGGGCGCTCAGGGGACGGGATTCCATGATCTGGACAACGTCTCCGGTGTGCGCGTCATTGGTCTCGTCGTGCGCCATGAATTTCTTGTGACGACGGACTGTCTTTTTATATAGTGGGTGGATGAACTGCCGTTCGACTCTGACGACGATGGTCTTGTCGTTTTTGTCGCTGACGACGATTCCCTGTTTGATCATTTTACGATTTAGAGCCATTTCTTACCTCACGCCTTCTGCGCTTTCTCTTTCATAATGGTAATGATCCGGGCCATATCGCGACGGATGAGGCGGATACGATCCGGTCTGTCCAGGAGGTTCTTTGCCTTTTGGAAACGCAGGTTGAACATCTCGATGCGATATTCCTCCATCTTGGCTTCCAATTCGGTGAGGCTTAACTCACGAATTTCTTCAGGTTTCATAATTCAACTCCTTCACGGGCAACAATGCGTGTCTTGATCGGCAATTTGTGCGCCGCGAGACGCATGGCTTCTTTGGCGATTTTGACGTCCACGCCTTCTAATTCAAACAGGACGCGACCGGGAAGAACGACGGCAACCCAATATTCAGGGGCGCCTTTACCTTTTCCCATACGGGTTTCGGCTGGCTTCTTCGTGACCGGCTTATCCGGGAATATACGGATCCAGACTTTGCCCAAACGCTTCATGTGACGAGTGATGGCTATACGGGCAGCCTCGATCTGACGGCTGGTGAGCCAGGCAGCTTCGAGAGCGATCAGGCCGTAATCACCGAAATCCACATCAGATCCGTTCCAGGCAAGACCATTACGTCTGCCCTTCATCTGCTTACGATATTTTATCTTCTTTGGTGCTAACACTTGCTATCTCCTCATTAACCTAAAATATCGCCTTTGTAGATCCACACCTTGATTCCGATCACGCCATAGGTCGTATTGGCTTCTATGATGGCATAATCGATGTCGGCACGGATCGCATGAAGCGGAGTTCTGCCTTGTTTATAGCGTTCACTGCGGGCAATCTCCGCGCCGCCGAGACGTCCGGAAACCTGGACTTTGACGCCCTGGGCTCCTTCTTTCATGACGTTACGGATTGCCATCTTCATGGCACGGCGGAAGGATACTCTTTCTTCCAGCTGACGGGAGATTTCCAGTCCAACCAGGTGAGAATCCAGCCACATCTTATCGATCTGCTCGATGTTGATCGAGACAGTTATGGGCGACTTACGGTTTTTATTGATCAGAACATTCAGCTCATTCCTCAGCTTCTCGATGTCTTCGCCTTTCTTTCCGATAACGAGTCCCGGACGGGCGGTGTGGATATCGATGGTGATGGAGCTGGTCTTTCTCGAGATTTTGACACGGGAGATCATCTTGCCACCCAAACGCTTATGGATGTAAGACCTGATCTTGATGTCTTCCTGAAGGAAATCCACATAGGTATTGCCCTGGGCAAACCAGATGGACTCGGTGTCTTTATTGACTCCGACGCGGTACAGGATAGGGTTTATCTTTTGTCCCAAGGTTTCCTCCTAATTACTATGGATTTCCAGAGTGATATGACAAGTCGGACGACGAATCATAAAAGCTCTTCCCATGGCTCTGGGCATAAAGCGCTTCATGGCGGGACCCTCATCAGCCATAGCGACGGCGACGTACACCGTGCTAAGATCGATCTTGGGTTCTTTGACCTGGGCATTGGCTATCGCTGAATCCAGCAGCTTGCCGATCAAACCCGCGGCTCTACGGCGCGAGAATTTCAATATATGTTGGGCTTCGGTCACCTGACGACCCCGGATCTGGTCCAGGACCAGGCGGGCTTTACGGGCGGAACCGCGGACAAAACGAAGTTTAGCAGTAGCTTCCATTATCTATCTCCTATTTGCCCTTTTTCTTCTTCTCTTTGTGTCCACGATAGGTACGAGTGGGGGAGAATTCTCCCAGCTTGTGTCCGACCATGTTTTCTGTGACGTAAACGGGAACGAACTTGTGCCCATTGTGCACGGAGAAGGTGTGACCGATAAAGGACGGAATGATCACCGAACGGCGAGACCAGGTCTTGATGACCGCTTTCTTGCTGTCGATGTTGAGAACTTCGACTTTCTTAAGGAGATGTCCGTCAATGAAAGGACCTTTTTTAATTGAACGTGCCATTATTATTTCCCCTTATCTCTTTTTCACTGCTTTCACGATATACTTATCGGAATACTTACGGGTCTTTCTGGTCTTACCGCCCTTTGCGGGTTTACCCCAGGGGGAGACCGGATGACGTCCGCCTGATGATTTTCCTTCACCGCCACCCATGGGGTGATCAACAGGGTTCATCGCGACACCACGAACGGTAGGACGGATACCCATCCAGCGTTTGCGTCCGGCTTTACCGAGTTTGATCAGGCTGTGATCAGAATTGGACACCTGACCCATGGTCGCGAGGCACTCACGACGGATCAAATGAACATCATTGGACGGCATCTTGACGTGCACGTAGTCTCCGTCCTTGGCAATGACCTGGCCATAGGAACCGGCGCTACGGGCGATCTGTCCGCCTTTACCCTTTTTGAGCTCAACATTGTGAACTACGGATCCAAGCGGGATCTTTTCTAACGGGATAGCATTTCCGACTGCGATTTCGGCATCGGGACCGGACATGACGCTGGTGCCAACCATGAGTCCTTCCGGAGCGATGATGTATCTCTTTTCTCCATCAACGTAATGGAGCAGTGCGATACGAGCAGTGCGATTGGGATCGTACTCTATCGAAACGACTTTCGCGGGGATGCCCGCTTTGTCGCGCTTGAAATCGATTATACGATATTGGCGACGGTGTCCGCCACCACGATGACGGCAGGTGATCCTGCCCCGATTGTTGCGCCCGCCGGACTTGCGTACGGCGATAAGTAACGACTTCTCCGGTTCGACGTTCTTGCTCAGCTCGTCAAAGGTATATCCCGTGCGAAAGCGAAGCGTCGGCGTGGTAGGTTTGTAATGTTTAACTGCCATTTATCACCTCTTATACTTCAAAATCAGCGATCCGGTCTCCCTCTCTGAGGGTCACGATCGCTTTCTTCCAGTCGGGACGTCTGCCGTTGTAACGGCCAAGTCTCTTCGGTTTGCCAAACATGCGGATGGTATTGACGTCTGTCACCTTGACGGAGAAGATCTTTTCCACGGCGTGCTTGATTTCAATCTTATTGGCGTTTATACTAACCTTGAAGGTATAGCTGTTCTGCTTTTCCATCTGGGCTCCGCTCTTCTCTGTGATCAGGGGAGCGATAAGGATATTACGCGGATGTATCATGACCCGAATACCTCCTCTACTTTTTTGAGAGCATCCTCAGACATGATTATGTAGCTGCTCTTGAGGATCTCATAGGCATGCAGGCTGTCGGCGCTGTCGGTCATCACTTCGGGGATGTTCGTGAAAGACTTCACGGTAGTGGTTTGATGTCCCTCAGTAACGACAAGCTTACGTCCCTTTTCAGGAGCGACTTTCGCCAGCAGTTCGATCGCGCTTTTGGTGCTGGGCGTATCGAAATTCATGCCTTCAACGATAAAGATCCTGCCTTCTCTGGCGCGGTCTGTAAGACTGACCAGCAAAGCCATGCGCTTCTTGGTGCGCGGGATCTTGTGATACCAATCCTTGGGGAACATGGGGAAAGCTCTTCCGCCATGGACGCGGACGGGGGTGCGGCGGGTACCCTGACGGGCATTACCGGTTCCCTTCTGCTTGAAGATCTTCTTCGTGCTTCCGGCTGTCATGGCGCGGTTCTTCTTCTGAACTGTGCCCTGTCTCTGGTTCCCCAGGTACATGGTGATAACTTCATGGAGCAAGACCTTGGGAGAATTGACATCCACTTCAAATACGCTGGCAGGGAGCTCGATCTCGGCGATGCGTTCGCCACTACGGTTAAACTTAATTGCTGTAGCCATCTTATCTCCCTTAGCTTTCCTTGTGAATCGTCACAAGACTGTTGCGATGACCGGGTACGGCGCCGATGACCATGATCAGGCCTTGCTCGGCATCGACTTTGGCGACTTTAAGGTGACGGGTCGTCACTCTGACGTTTCCATCCTGACCAGCCATCTTGACACCCTTGAAGATGCGTGAAGGCTGAGCGCACTGACCGACTGAGCCGGGTCCGCGGAAGGATTCGTGCGAGCCGTGAGTGGCGATGAATCCGCCAAAACCATGACGTTTCATCACACCGGTAAATCCATGCCCCTTGGACGTGGAAGTGATGGTGACACTCTCGTTTGCGCCAAACATGTCGGCTTTGATCTCATCGCCAACGTTGATGGATTCGACATCCTGTCCAAAGGACGGACGGAATTCCTTTAAATAACGGAAAAGAGGGCTGCCGTATTTCTTGAAATGTCCCTGTAAGGGCTTGGTCACCTTCTTCTCTTTAACTTCTTCAAAGCCAAGCTGGATCGCTTGATAACCATTGTCTTCCTGTGTACGCTTGCAGACGACGCGGCAGGGACCGACCTGGAGAACTGTCACAGGCATCACTTTGCCATTCGCGTCAAATATCTGAGTCATACCAATCTTTTTTCCGATTAATCCCAACATGCTTAACCTCTCGAATTCGCCTTGATCTCAACGTGAACACCGGCAGGAAGACTAAGCTTTTTCAGGGCTGTGGTCGTCTGCTGAGTGGGATTCACGATGTCGATGAGTCTCTTGTGAACAAGCATCTGGAACTGATCCATGGATTTCTTGTCGGCATGCGGTGAACGCAGTACCGTATATACGGTTCTATCAGTGGGTAGCGGAATGGGTCCGACAACCTTGGCACCTGTATTGCGAGTGCTCTTGATAATCTCCGCAACAGATTGATCCAGTAAACGATGGTCATAAGCTTTCAACTTAATACGGATACGATTGTCTAGTTTACTCACTGGTACCTCCACTTATTGTGCAAAACGATCCACCAATGGATAAAACCGGATGGAATTCCACCCGCCCTTGAAGGCTGCTTTGCTGCATCATTTGCGTTAAATTTTGGGGGCTTCTCTTGTGCGAGATCCCTCTGCGATACCCCAATGGGGCATCCCAATAAAAGGATGACATTGTTCCTCCTAAAGAACTATAAGTCCCTGCAAATTCCGGGACTTGTGCTATACGGTTATCCCGTATTCATCTAAGTTTGTCCATACTTTTTCAGGCTTAGATATCTGTCAATTAGAATTTTAACTATTTTCCCGGGATGCCTGAAAGCCCATCGCTTCGCTGTTTTCCACTACCCCCGCTCTGAAGCTTAAGCTCCTCAATAACTGGGATTATTCTTGGTTCGTCGCATGGGTTTATCCTTGACAGTAAGGAAGAGAAGAACTTATTGATCCGCATTTGGATTTTCACAATATCGGGAGAGATAAATGTCTGAGATTATGATACACAAGACCAGAGGTAAGGTGGTCGAGACCATGCATCGGGGAGACGCAGTTATCGTCGATCCCATGGGCAAGATCATCGCAAGCTGTGGTGATCCACATAAATACACCTATTTCCGCTCATCAGCTAAACCGATCCAAGCGCTTAATGTTGTCCTTTCCGGCGCGATGCAGCGCTTCGGTCTCTCAACCCAAGAGCTGGCAGTGATCTGTTCATCTCATTATTCTGAAGAAATGCACATCACAACCGTTCGTTCGATCCTGTCAAAACTTGGTCTGGACGAATCCGCTCTGCGCTGTGGAGTCGCCCGTTCCATCAGGGAAGAGATCGCCTTTGCTCAGGCTGAGGAGGGGATCAAGCCTGCCCGTATAAAAAGCGACTGCTCCGGCAAGCACAGCGGGATGCTTGCGGTTTGTCTGATGAAGAACTATCCGCTGGAGAGCTATCTTGATCCTATGCATCCCGCGCAACGGGAAAATCTCCGAGCCATCGCCGAGATCTGTGATTATCCTGAGGATTCGATCTCGATCGGGGTAGATGGCTGCAACGTTCCCGTCTTTGCTCTACCGATCCTGAACATGGCGCTTGGCTATGCTCGCTTTGCCGATCCTGAGTCTCTGCCTGAGGAATATCGGGCAGCGGCAGGAATGATCTTCTCCGCCATGAACGAACATCCTGAGATGGTCGCCGGAACCGGGGGATTTTGCACGAACCTGATGCGGGTCACGCGAGGCAGGCTGATCGGCAAGGTCGGAGCCGCAGGAGTCTATTGTATTGGTATGCGGGAACCAAAGCTCGGTATTGCGCTGAAGATCGATGATGGCGCGCCGGGCATCGCTCCCATTGCCGCGATGCATATCCTTAAGAGTATGGATATTTTAACAGAAGCGGAATACGTGGAGCTTCGTAGCTATCATCTTCCGCCCAATCTCAATGATGATAAACACACCATTGGCGAGATCATCCCGGTATTCGACCTGCGTTATTCCTGAGGACTGACCCTCATCTTGATCAAAGGATGTACGAGCCTGAAAAGATTACGCCTTGATCCTGGCGCAGAGCTTCTCCAGATAGACTGATTTTAGTTGCTTGGATGCCATAGCCTGCTGAACCGGTGGCAGTTTCAGGATCGCTCCCAGGATCGCGGCCAGGGCACGATGCGAGGCAAAAGCCTGGTTATCGAAGATCAGGTTTTGCAGCTTACCTCTCTCGATCGCCATCAGAACCACTCTGTGCACTGAGTTCACAGGCGTGATGATCTTCTCCGCCCGTTGTTCCAGGATCAGGCACCGAGTCGGGCAGGAGCGCACGCAAACCCCGCAACCCAGGCAGACGGTCTCATCTATTCTGATCTTCTTCGGTTTCCCCGGTTCGATTTCCGCCCAGGTGATCGCCCCGACCGGACAGGCTTCGAGGCACTTACCGCAGCCCGCGCATTTTGCTTCTTCCGTGCGGGTGATATAACCGGAGGTGTGAATTGCCTGTGTCGCTCCGTATTTCTTCGCCGCAAGCATGAATTCACAGCAGCAACTGCAGCAATTACAGATGAAATTTACCCCATTCCGGACGTTCTCACCGCATTGCACCAGATTGTTCTCATACGCTTCATGCAGTTTTTCCATGCCCTCGCTGACATCGACCTGACGGGCGAACCCTGCCTTGATCAACGATGCTCCGGCGGTATTGAAGGTCATGCAGATATCCATCGGCGCGGAGCAAGCCATGCCTTTGTGCTCCATCTTGTGGCGGCAGTAGCAGGTGCCGATCCCTATATGTGAGGCGGTCTTGATAACTTCGCTCGCCCTTTCCCAATCCAGAATGTGGATCGCTCCTTCTCCGGAAAGTACTTCCTCCTGCACGAAAACCCTGCCCAGCCTGGTCTCACTGCCCAGCAGGAGGTCTTTGATAAAATCTTCTTCCACATTGAGATACTGGTAGTATAGCTCACTCAGCAGCTTCTGATCGACGTCTCCCCGGGTGCGCATCATCGAGAACTCAAAGAACCCCGCCATGGGAGGAGGGAGCGTGTATTTCATGGTGCCGTTGAAGTTTGCATCGACCAGGATCGCTCTGCCCGCCAGCTCTTCCAATATCTTTTGTGCCTCGGTCTCGCTCATTTTCCAGATCCTGGCGGCTTCTTTCGCAGAAAATGGTTTGATGGGTATCTGCGAAACCAGTTCAGCTTCCCGTTTGCTAAAGAGGATCTCCAGGATACGGTAAAGGGTCTGGGAGGGAGGCGCTCCCTGAGGGAAGCGGTTCAGGCGCTCTTGTAGCTTGTAATATGCGAGTTTTGCGGAATGATGGGACATGGCAGTCTCCTCAAGAACCAGTTATCTATAGAACTCGAAACTCAACTCGGCGATTCATTTTACGGAAGGCCTCAGTACTATTGTCATTTAGAGGTTTGGTTTCTCCGTATCCTACTGATTTTAGGCGGTCAGCTGGTACACCCCTTTTAATCAAATATACTTCAACGGCTTTTGCGCGTTTTCGCGATAGCTCGAGGTTGTAGGCATCACTACCATCGCTACTCGTGTGTCCCGATATTTCAACTCTGATATCGGGATTATCGAGAAGCGTGTTAACAGCGTTGTCCAAAGAAGTTTGCGATGACGGGAGGATGACATCGCTATTATACTCAAACAATATGTTCTGCAATATCACAGTAACCCTAGGGTCAAGCTTGCTCATTACAATATCGTGGCGTAGAGAGGTCTCGTTTGGATTTCGTAGAATATCTTGATAGTGGCGGAAATAGCCTGGTATTGAAAGCTCTATGGTATAAACATCAGCACTGGGCACATTGATCGAGTAATTGCCTGATCGGTCAAGTTTTGTCCATACTCGTCTTGAAACACCTGCTAATTTAAAGGAAATCTCCAAAATTTGCTCTCCATCAACTCCACTCTGACCGGTTACTTGACCTTTCAAGGTAATCTCGGGAATACCCGATCTATTATCTGTAGTTTGGTTAATCCACACTCTCTGTGAAGAATTAGGTGTTTTACGGATAAAATAACCTCGGCTCTCAGACTCTTGTGTATAAACACTGAACATACCATATCTGCGTGCTTTACCACGGTCGCTGATGATCAGGGATTCAGTGGAGCCTACCATCTGGACAAAGCGTTGCTCGTTGTGACGGGAGTTGATAGGAGTCCCAAGGTTTTGTGGTAATGACAAGCTCATTGATTCTATGCTTATGAGGACTGCCCGATATATGTCTGAGCCACCCAAGCCTTGAGGAGCATCGGATGAATAGTAGAGATTGCTGCCATTCCAGTCTATAT
>DAOPZE010000094.1:0-10129 GCA_035353255.1 Candidatus Cloacimonadota bacterium | reverse complement strand
CCTGTATTGGTTTCTTAATTCCTTAGTCGCATTACGTCACAGAGTTACGCCTGATGCAGATGAGATCTTCATCGTCTTTGAAAATCAAAACATCTCTATCACAGGCGAAGATGAGCATGTCATTGTTCAGTCTACAAATGGTGCATTCGAGATCACCTGGGGCATTTCATACTCAGATGGCGGTGAAAACCCTACGCCTCATATCAGCGTTAGCGAATACACTATACCTGACGGACCAAAAGGACGATCCTAGATAGTCTGGATGTTGTCGCGAGCATCACCGGCTCAATCCCGGCAGTGGGGATTATTTTATTAGGTAGTCCACGCCTTCAGGTGGATGAAGTTCCAGGTTGCTATATTAACCTGGTAATGGTCATGGCAGGGAACTAACCAATCCCTGCCTATCTTTTTCTTTAAGAGGTGAGACATGTTCTTTCGGCATTATACCATGTCTGACTTCAATAGATACATTCCAACCAGACGCATGATCTGTACAGCATACGTCACGTTGGAGCAGCCTAAGATGATCCCTATAATCTGTTGTGCGCAGCTTGTTTTATGTGGCTGGCACCTACCGGGTCATGCTTAACCTGCGTGTCTATTGGAGTACATACTACCCTTAAAACATACGTATCATTGGGCGCGGCATTCCTAAGGTGCCGTGCCCTTCTTTATTTACGGCCTGTTATTATCTACCTAGTTTTTATTTTTATCTTTTCAAATCTAATCAAAGGAGAAGTCAATGGACAAGCTAATCAATGTCATGATGAAGAATCATGGCATAGATCGAGAAGAGGCAGAAGTATCTGTACTCAATGCCCTCTCTGATCTTCGTAATCAGATAGAGAACGGGGAATACGATGAATCATTATGTGAAGAGCTTGGTATTCCTATCAGGTTCATGTCGGATCTTATGGAGATGATATGAATCCTGAAAAGAGATCGTTACTGTTCTACCATGTGTGGTGGAACAATGGTTGTCATGCTTACTATCGTCCGGATAGATATAAAAATATCACACTCCAGGAACGTAAGTATATCACTCATGTTGATAAGTGTGTCAAGGTAGCCATCCTGGATGGCGGTATCTGGACACCACTGAGGTATGTATGATCTTAAACATTGAACAAGCCAGGCATAACATCAAACGTTATCGTTCTATCACCAACGAAGAAGTGACATGCCATACCATATCATTGGCTATTAACTTCGATGATTTCGTAGATCGTATTAAGTTGCTTAACGAACTAACCGGCTTGTGCTATTGTAGCACCTGCCGTATGTGTAAGGCAGTCAACAATACTTGTACTGCCTGTGTCTGGAGCATGAGAAAATCATATGAGAATGAAACATCTCCATGTATCGATGAGAACTACTACATCCTGGAGACTGCAAGAACTCCAGAAGAAGTAGCTCAAGGATACCATGATCGTGCTGACATACTGGAAATACTGATAGCTAAAGCTGAGGAATCAAATGAGCGAGAAAATATTATCACCACAATTACCTGAACTCAGTGACCAGGGTGTCTTTGATCTTATCTTAGACTGCCATGCCAAGGGTGATACCCCTAGGCTAATGGCTGCGATCAAGTACTACGGTCCATCCAGATTCATCTGCGATTACATCCTTCACCTTACTGAGGACTGTCGTACCCCGGCTGCTTATGCAAAAGCCAGGGAAACATTTCTCATTTTCTGCACTAAGTACTTTGAAGTACGTGGCAGCTATTAGCCCCAAAATCAAACGATAATCTCTGAGGTGAGTCCATACTCACCTCAAGGGGTGATCGCTTCACTATCGCTAAACCTCGCACTCAGGAACGAAATCAGGAGAATATATGATCGTTACTATTTCAGATCTCTATGATGAGATCCCTGCCGGGTGTACCTATGAGGCTGCACGTAGAGCCTATGAGAACATCAGCTTCTCTCCAGAGAAACGTGCAGAGTCTGAGGTATCTGATACCCGGGATGATATCAAACATCTCTTCGATGCTATGGCACTGCATATCACAGAAGAGAATAAGGATGAAGCCTTCGCTTCTTTCCGCAAGTACGTTGAATCATATCGCAGTAAGTACAGTGCATACTTACATGCCAAGTCTAACTGTGTTAGCTGGATGATCACCGGAAGATCAGGGCTTAACGTTGCTAAATGCAACAAAGCCAATGATCGTGAAGAACGATTACACAAACTGTTTGTTGAATGGAGATCCAAGGCTTTCCAATCTATGTGTAAGCGGATCTTCGGATCCTATTCTATGTCTGGAGTGATTCTATCTGATGATCCTGATGCCATTATATTGCTGCAATCCAAGCTTGAAAGGCTTAAATCCAAGCAGCTTATGATGAAGGAATCCAATAAAGTATTCCGGACATTCGATAAGACCAAGACACTGTCAGAGTTCTTTGATCATATGGGTATTACCAATCACAAAGAAAAGGAAGAGATCAAGATAAACATTGGTTGGTATCAGTGTCCCTATCCTCCCTATAGGCTTACCAATAACAACTCAACTATCAAGAGTACTGCAGAACGTATTGATATACTTCAGCGCTATGCCCAAAAGGAATCAAGCGAAGAGGTTGTCAATGGTGTTACTGTTGTGCATAACACGGACCTGGTAAGACTACAACTATTCTTCCCGGGTAAGCCTGATGCATTGACCATTAAGAATCTTAAATCAAAAGGATTCCATTGGTCTCCATCTCAAGGCGCATGGCAACGCCAGGATACTACTGCTGCTGCGTATGCAGCCAGGCAGGTTCTTGCTCAGTACTCTGAAAATCACTAGGAGAAATCATGAGAACACTCACTGATGAAATTGATTTGTTTGGTGAGGTTACCGATGACTCAGAAACAATGGAGATAGACTTTATCATGGATAAGTCCCTCTCCAAGCCAGACAAATTCATGCTGCCTTTAGGTAGCAAAGTTCGTAGTTCACTTCGCTGCCCTATCAAGTTTAACCTGGCTACTATCATTGACAGATTCTGGTCTGACACTATGGTAATGTACCGGTTAAACATTGATGGCAGGGATATGTCGTCTTTGTTTTCTAACAAGGATATAAACATTATACTGTGAGGGATTATGAATCTGACACAAGATCAAAAGGTTAAGCTTATCAAAGCTTTTCTGTACAAACCTATCTCAGCTTTATTGCATGAGATTATCTTTGAGCAGTACTCCTGCACCAGGGACACATTGATTGTCATAGATATGGCAAACTATAACATGACATATCTCAATCTGCCTCCCGGTGCTAAGCCTTATGATGGATACATCGAACTCTTTCGCTACTCAGGATCATGTATCTATGATGAGGATTTCTCTGATGAGGAACTCTTCACCAAAGAAGAAATACAGATCTTGGATTCCAATGTCTCAGATCCTCATTATGAATATGAGGATCTGTATGAAGCGAAATCAAAAAGAGATCGCTATCTCCAAGCCTGGTTCAACCGGGATTACAATTCTATTAACTCGATCACAGATCGAATGATGTCTGCTTTACTGGTGGCTATGTATGGTCCGCCAGTCAATGACCCACCAATGTTCTAGGAGGAACAATGCCTGACGAACAATCTATCACTATTAAAGGTAAGGTGCTAACTGCATCGATCAAGCTCGATGGAAAAAACTTATCGAAGTCCGGTAAGTCTATTGTCGTAGCATCTTCCAATGGATTCATGGCTGTTGTCGGTGATGATGGTACTCAGTACCAAATCAACTACAACATTACCAAGAGAGCCTGATCCTGTGCTAGGGCATCGTTTGCTCGATGCCCTATTTTTTTATTGACAGCACACAGCTGATACTGTGTGCTTGTACCAAGCAGTGAGGTAACAAATGAAAACCTATATTATAGAAACGTCTAGTCATGTTTTCTATTATCTTCTCGGAGATAACATCAGAGACTGTCTGTTAAACATTAAGGCAGAGATCCTGGAGTCCATTATATCTATTGAACTTATGAATGATAGCCATGCACAAATGGATATCTATCCCATAAGCCTTTATGATTCAGACAAACAGCAATTCAATTTAACACAATCGCCATTCTAGGAGGTACATATAATGGCATTTGATCTTGACAAGGTACAGTTTGAGGAGATCCAGATTGATCATTCTGCGTTTCCTCATGGAACTACGTTCCTTATCCTGGGTGAAGCAAAGGTAGGTAAGACTACATTTGCTAAAGGATTCCCTAATCCACTTTTCCTTGACATGGAAAATGGAGCACGGTTCTTCCCTGGAATTAGGCGTCTGAATATCGTGGATATCAATACTCCACTTAGGAATAAGCTGGATTCATTAGGTAATCCAATGATTTCAGATAAGAACAAATTCATTATGGAGAAGGTCCCGTTCCTGGAGCGAGGGTTCTTCCGTAATGGACAACCCGCTCCGGGTTATTCCATAGCTGAAGCAATCAAGTACATTGATTCGTCCTTCGCTACAGAAAGATGGGGAACAGTTGTATTGGATACAGTTGATATTCTCAATCTATTAGCAGAAGGCGAAGTCATGAAGGCACATGACACTAATGCTATGGGCAATGCCAAAGACTTTGGAAAGGATTGGGCAGAATCCAGGCAGAAAGTTATGCGTATTCTCAAAGCTATTCAAGGTACATGCCAGAAAAGAGAGATTGACTTTGTCATACTCTCTCATGTCAAGGTGGCAAGCTCACCTGATCTTGAAGATGATGAGAAAACCATACAGACTATTGTGCCTGACCTTCCCTCCGGCTTACGCAAGCAGGTGGCATCTATTGCTGATGTTATTGGCTATGCTCACAAGACCAGGCGTGGTGAACGCCTGCTCTCATTCAAGTCCACTGAACAAAACATTATCGGATCAAGGCTAACACCTTTAGCCGATAAGGTTATTGAACTGTCTTATGAAGCCATGTACAATGAGTACGTGAACTATAACAAACCCAAAGAAGCACCTGCCGCAGAAGTGGCAGCACTATAAGGAGATAACATGCCAGAAATGAACGTACCCGATACCCCTGTATATCAGCAGATCCTTGGACCAGTACAAGTACAGATGAAAGGATTTGATGATATCGATTTCTCAGCCAAGCAAAACAGTATGAAGCATCCCGAAGATTTCGACCTTACCTGGGAACTCAAGTTCCTGCCGGATGGATCGAAGTTCGATGCATCTATTCAATTCATGATCAAACTCAACTTCCTTCCCGACAAGACACTCAACCCTGAGAACACCAGTAAGGGCAACTTCCGTTTGTTCAATATGGTGAACATACTGAAGAAGCTTGGATGTGAAGTACACCTGGATGCAGGTGGATTCTTTACTGATGCCAAGGGTACAAGGTTCTCTTCTCCCGGTTTCCTGGAGAACATCAACTTACAGCTGATTGAACTTGAATCCAAGAATACCTATTGGGCATATGGATATGTCAAGCCCGATGGCAAGTACACCCGTTTCGCTCCCATGCTCTGCCTTACTAAAGAAGAGATCGAAGATTATTGGGAGAAGAACAGATCCTTCCTGCTCAAATCCAGTACCGGATCGAGCAAAGATAGTGTCGAACTGGACCCCGGAACTGAATCAGATATGGCATTTTAGTTAGAGGTTTGAATGAACCTCGTAACCCATAATGTCGTAGAGTATGCGATAGGTGCCCCCAATAACCGGGGGCACTTTATCCCTATATCAGATCTACCCAAAGTAATTGCCGAAGAAGGCAGAACAAGACCAGTCTATCGTAGCGTATTCCTATACGAAACACAGTGGCTTGATCGCCTTAACGAGGCAAAGACATGTAAAGGATATGGCGGTACATACGATATTGATTGGGTCCCTATTGACATTGATAGAGGCAATGATAACGATGCTTACACACTATTCAGATGTGAAGAAGCTTTGAACATTTTACGTGATGAGCATGGATTAAGAGACCATAATTATCAAGTGTACTTCTCCGGCACCGGATATCATATCATGATTCATCGTGATGTGTTTAGCTTACAGCCATCCGAATTTCTCCCGGATAGTATCCGTAAATCAATGTCTAGGATCTTCCAGGGAAAGGAGGATTTCAAAGTCTATTCATCTTCAAGCATTATCAAGTGTAATAGGACTATCTCTAACAAAGAGATTACTCCTAACTCAGGATTGTATCTATATAAGATACCGATTTCTGATTCACTTGTACATGGGCTTAACCATTCTATTATCCATCGCCTTGCTCAATCACGCAAGGCTGATGATCTCTCCGATAAATCCGGAGATGGAGAAATGGCAGATGAGATAGACAAGGAAACTCCCACAGTCTATACTATGACCAAAGTACCTGAACCTCAGAATCTCCCTGTCTGTATCAAGATCCTGTGGGATCGTGGTCCTGTCAAGGGTGGCAGACACTATGCTCTATGGGCTATAGTGTCTCACTTCCGAAGAATGGGGATGTTATCCGACATGGTTAAACCACTGATGCTACACTGGAATAAGTCTCAGCTTACTACACAGGAGATCATCTCCCAGGTAGAATACATATACCAGAAAGGTTATAGGTATGGCTGCGATCACCCTATCTTACGTGGCGTATGCCAAACGGACTGTAAGTACTATATGCATAAGAACTATGGGCAGAATATGATGGATGTAAAGGATGTAGAAGCCAAGGTACTTGAGTACTACTCCAAGGATCATAGTGCTGTATCCATAAACTTAGGTGACATGGTAGGCAGACCTGATATCAAATCAGTCATTACTCCAGGTAGTACTGTGGTATTGATTGGTAAGACTGGATCTGCTAAGTCAACCTTCTTGGCTAACCTGATCATGGGTTATGACTTCACATCAGGGCTTATCGTTCCGGAAAGAAGAATGCCTACACTACTTTATGATCTTGAATCTAAAGAAAGGCTAGCCTGGAAACGTCAGATACAAATAGCATCCGGTATTAACCATCGTGATTTCCCTAACAATCCTGATTCAGTTAAGAAACTCATGAATCTATATCGTGATCATCAGGCACACATCAGAATGCAGAAAGATAGACCCACCATTGATGATCTGGTAGAAGCTATTGATGATCTGCAACCATCACTAGTCTGTATAGACTACCTTGATCTGGTTAAAAGCAAAAAGAATGTAGGCTTTAACAAGATCGAAGAGATGATGCAATCCTTCTCAGAGATAGCTATCTCCAAGGATATCATCTTTATCATTGTCTCACAAGTTTCTAACGAGAGTGCTAAGTCAGATAAGATGCTTGATGTATATTCAGGCAGAGGATCTGGATCTATAGCACATCTTGCAGACTGTGTACTTGTATTCAATGGTGAGCGATACAATCCAAATAAAGATCTCAAGGTAGATAAGATGAGAGACGGAGAATCCGGATTTGGTGCAAAGCTTTTCCTGGAGGATAATTGCAGAATGAGAATAAGGCAAGTGTACACATCATGAACATAGGTATTATTGTTATGTTAGTGATTGTAGGATTCTTTGTCTTGCCATTCTTCAAAACCCTCTTCTCGCTTGTATTCGAATTGCTTAAATTGATTCCTTTGTGGATCATCATTCCTGCCATAATTATCCTGATCATAACGAGGTAAATATGAATGAAGATAAGTACGTAAAAGTACGTTACGCATTCACTGTTACTGGCGATATCCGGGCAAAGGAACGTCCCAGGCATAAGCAAGGGGAACATTCCTATACTCCGGAGCGCACAGTATTCTACGAAAATCAAGTACGTGAAGCCTGGTATAAAGCGTTTAATGATTTCAATAATGGATCCTCACAGAATCCATTTACATTGAAAATTGAGATGTTCTTTCGCAGACCT
Organism: Candidatus Cloacimonadota bacterium; assembly: GCA_035353255.1. GTDB lineage: Bacteria > Cloacimonadota > Cloacimonadia > Cloacimonadales > Cloacimonadaceae > PHBP01. The sequence continues at coordinate 2,295 of DAOPZE010000094.1, read as the reverse complement.
ATGTCTCAATACAAGTCAGACAGAAAGACGCTTAGATATACCGGATCTAATCCCGCTCCAGAGATTTGTGTCAAGGTGCGTATCGATACAGATAACGTTACCAAGATAATCAAGGATGCCCTCAATAGGGTGGCATACTATGATGATGGCTATATCTTTAGTGAGTCTATTACCAGGTACTACATCGATCATTGGGAACAAGAGTATGTCAACGTAGAACTGATCGAGATCAAAAGAAAAGAATCATGAGCGCATCTACTATAGTTATCATAGTTCTTTCTGTGGTCTGTATCATCGAATTTATACTGTTGTTAAAACGTGGTTCTGCTCTTGCTGAGATGGAGTTTATTCATGAACTTGAATTAAAGAACATGAGAACTGCAGTTAAGCAAATGGATCAGATCATAAAAGATCTTAATAAGCAGATCTCGACACATTGCCCAGGTTGTGGTAAGTTTATCTCTACCGCTATTGGCATTTGTTCGTACTGCGGAACAAGAACAAAGGAGAAGGCGATCAGTGAAAGCTCACAAGATCAAACTACTTAACATAATGGGGATCGATAACATCGAGATTACCCCAGGTAATTTCACCATTATATCCGGGCATAATGCTGCCGGAAAGACTAGCATTGTTGAAGGCATCCTCTCTGTGGTTAAGGGAGGACATGACGCAACTCTGCTCAGGTCCGGACAAGATAAAGGTGAGATAGTAATTGAACTCGATGATGAGACTGTTATCCAGAAGAAGATCTCTGCATCTAAGTCTGCGACAACTGTCAACATCGGAAAACATTCAATCACTTCACCTGCTACATTTATCAAGGATCTATTTGGTGACGGGTTTAACCCGGTAAGATTCCTTACCATGGATCCTAAGAAAAGGATAGCTGAGATTCTCAAGGCTATTCCGTTCACCATAACGCATGAAGAACTTAAGGCTGTTACCGGAATTGATTTCCAGGATATGGATTTCAATCAGCACGGTCTCAAGGTTCTTGATGCAGCTGTAGCCAAGGCGTATGATAAGCGGAAAGAAATTAACGCTTATGCAACTGAACTCAAGAATACAATCGATGTTCTTACGAATCCCGATACTGTAGCTGTTGATATGTCTGAGGACATAAAGAAATACAGATCCAGTATCGAAGATATCGATAATACTCTGGTTGAGATCTCTGAATCTATGTCTGACATACATGCAAAGATCGATGCTGATCTTCGTGAAGCAATTGCGAATCTTACTGTGGAAGCCAACGAGAAGAAACGCCAGGCTACTGAATCCTATAATGCTCGTAAGGACAGTCTCTTAATAGAGAAGGCCGAGATCAATAAAGAGATCGCTATCGCTGAGACAAAGACAGCTGAATTCAATGCTCAGGAATCTCAGCGCACTAAGATTGCTGAATCCAAGGAACGTTATGATAAATATGTTGCCACATCTGACCGTCTTACAAGGACGCTTGAGATCCTGGCTGACTTCCGTAAACAGAAGGCATCTGGATTCACTCTTGCCGGTCAAGCTATCTCTACTGACAAGGACGATCTTCTGGTTGACGGCATCCCTTATGACCGTCTTAACAAAGCGAGTCAGATCAAGATCGCTATGGCTCTTGCGCAACAGAACATGGGCAAGTTTCGTTTTGCTATCATTGATGGAGCAGAAGCCCTGGATGCTGAGAGTATGGAGTTCATGCGTCAAGAAGCAGAAGCTGCTGACATTCAGCTTATAGTACTGGAGGTTTCTGATGGAGATCTCCAAATCAAAACCAACTAATCATTTCGGGGGATAGTGGAAACTATCCCCCTAATTCTATCTGGAGTAACGATGAATCATAAACATGTATTCTATCTGGTTAGTAACGAGATCAATAAGGTTTCTGTTCCGGGTACTAAGTTCTATCGCTATAACTTCCTGTTGATCTGCAGTAAATGCAGAGCCATGCAGTGTTCACGCAATTATCCGCACATAAAGTTTGCTGAGGATGCCATGAAGAAATATGAACTATATCCTGTGTTTCCTAAGTAGGCATCATGAGTAAGTATGCCCCCATAAATACACTGGATTATCGCCTTGCAATGATGGGATTCACCCATCCTGACAGCACACAGCTAAAGAAGTACGTGCATAAGTCCGGTGACACACTGGAGCGTAGAAACGGACAGTACAGTATTGGATGGTACTGGACAGTCAACTCTGCTGGATGTAGCCTGGACCGTGAACGCTATAGCTTTAAGAAGCATTCAATTGTAAAACAAATGGAGGATCATTATGTCAAAAACTAAAATCGACTGG
>DAOPZE010000093.1:0-10164 GCA_035353255.1 Candidatus Cloacimonadota bacterium | reverse complement strand
AAGAAAGCCATGCAGGGGGAGATGGACAGCGTCACTCTCTATGATAACGCGGGAAAACACTCGACTGATTCGGAAGTGCGAGACTTCTTCAATCAGAGACGGGATGAGGAAAAGCGGCATTACAACTATCTTTTAAAGTACTATCAGGAGATCTCTCACGATCTTCAGCCAAGCGACCTGCAGGCGGAGATCAGTTCGATTCCGGGGATCAATCCCATCATTTCGGCTGATTTCCTCAAACGTATCGGCGGGAATCAATATCTCTTCTCGGCGATCTCCACCGCTCTGCTGCTGGAAAAGGACGCGATCGATCATTATCGCAGAAGTTCCAATGAGACGGACAATCTGACTCTGAAGTCCTTCTTTAATCTGCTGGTTAGCTGGGAACAGGTGCATTATGACGATCTGCTCAATATCCAGAAGGAAGCGGAGGCATATTATTGGGAGATCAACGACTTCGAGCCGTTCTAGACTTTCCGGAAGCCCTCTATAGAGGGTAGAACTGACATAAGACGCTCAGACTCTTTAGTTTGAGCGTCTTGTGATAATGGCATTCCCAATAGCGGAGGAAGAACTCATTGATCTCGAGGATGAGTTCACGGTTCAGACGGATCTGATCCAGGAGAGCACCGATGCCGGGCAGAGCGTTGTAGATCCCCGAAGCCTTGGAGGAGAGGAGGATAACGGCTTCACGAACGGGATCAGGGCAGTCTTCACAGATCAGGAGACCGGTCTGCATATCCAGGCCGATTATGGGATGTCCCGGGCTACCGCAATTGGCACAGTGGTCGCTTCGCATCTCCAGTCCGGCGACCTTGAGCACTCGCAGGAAGTAGCGCCAGAAGATGAGGATGCCATTTGTCGTGATCCCATCCAAATAGCTAAGGTATTTCAGGGTCAGATCGTAGAAAACAGAGGTCTCATCATCGGAGAATTCGAGGTTTTCAAGTAGTTCGATCCCGCATTCCGCGGCAGCCCAGATCTGGGGTTTAAGGTAGATGGTATTCTCCGTGAGGGGTTCAGCGCTGCCGAAGAGATAGAGTCCGCTCTCGGTGGGTGGGTAGAGAAAAAGGTCATATTCCTGGAGCAGCACGAGCTGAGTCTTGTCCGTGGCTTTGCGCAGTCCTTTGGCGAGAAAGGAGATGATCCCGCGGGAATGGGTCAGACACCTGACGACGAGGCTGGTATCGCCATAGGGAGTGAGTTTCAGGATGATTCCGCGCTCGTGGATCTTCTGTCTCATATTCCCAGTTCTGCCCTGATCTGCCTGATGTCAGCCGGTTCGGCATAGACGGTCTGGTGGTTGGTGTAGATGACGAAGCCCGGTGCGCTCTTACGGGGCTTGCGGACGTAACGTATCTGGGTGTAGTCCACGGGTACGTTGGAGGAGAACTTTGCCTTGGAATACCAAGCCGCGAGGGAGCAGCAACGTCGGATCAATTCAGGATCGGGGTCTTTTTTGGCAAGGCAGCGCAAGAGGATGTGCGAGCCGTGATAGATGCGGGTGTGAAACCACCAGTCGTGGGGACGTCCCAGCTTCGTGGTGATGAAGTCGTTCTCCTTTGCCTTGCGTCCGATGACGATCTCAAAGTCGGGATTGAGGCGAACCCGCAGGAGCTTGTCCAGGATATCGAGAGGGTTCTGAAAGGCATTGCCGGATTCCTTCTTACCGCTGAGAGGCGGGATAGATTCGCCTGATCTGATGCGGGCAAGGATGTCCTCCAGGCGTTTGAGGGTTTCATTCGTGCTGAAGAGGTGTTTCTTGATGATCTCAAGTCCTTTGCGGGCTTTATGATAGCGTTTGATGTAATGCTTGAGGTTGTCCTGTGGGGATCTGTCGTTGAGAAGGGGAATCTCGATCTCAGGCATTTCAGGATCATGGTAGTTGATCGCTGTGAGGCTTTCCTGTCCCGGCTTGATCTGATGCAGGTTGTATTTGATCGTCTCGGCGTAGCTGAACCAGAGTTCCGCCTTCTCGGCATTGGCGAGATCAGACTGTTGCGAGCTAAGTTTCTTCTTTGTTTTCTTGAGTTCGCTTTCCCAGTAGGAGTTCTGACGTCGGGATTCTTCCTGAGCGATCCTGGCGACGAGGATATGAGTGTAATATCCTTGCAGATAGTCGTTTATGCTTGGGAAGGGGATCTCGGTTCCGCTGAGGTCTTTGAGCACGAGAGGGAGGCTTATCTCTCTGATAGACGGGCTGTAAGCCGTATTAGGCGGAGTATAGACGAGATTTGGCAGCACCTGGCGTTGAGGATTGTCCGCGTAGCCGTATTTCTCCAGGGCATCCTGAATGATGAGTTCGCCGCTCTTCTCCCGGCAGAGGATGGCATTGGGATGACCGGGAGTGCATTCCAGGATTATCTGGTAATGATTGACCTGTTGATAGATATCCTCGGTTGTAAGTCTCAGAGTGATGATCCTGTCCGCCTCCATGATCTCTATACCTTGAAGTCTGGCAAAATGAAGCTGAGACCAGATGATGGAAGCGTCCGCGGGAGCATTCATTCCCTTGCGGAAGAAGGGGAAAGGATCGCCCTTGCTGCGGTTGAAAGCCAGATCCAGACGCTTCTTTCCATGCAGGACGAGGAATTCGCTCGTAAGCGAGCAGGTTTCCACTTGGAATTCAGGATCGGAATTGGCTTCACACCATGCTTTAAGTATATTATAGTCCATAAGGTCTCACTTCTTTTCGCTTGACACAATCAGCGCATTTTCAAACTGAGACCAATCATATAGAAATACTTAAGGAGTCAAGTATGAAAGCTACTACTTGGATCATGACGATCGTGTTCGCGCTTGCAGCGCTTGTATTTGGAGTACTCTGGGTCAATTCCAACGGGAAGATCAAGGTTCTCGACCAGAAGAATAAAGAGATCACCAAGGAATATGACACAGCCCAAGCGACCATCAATGAAATCCAATCGAGTCTTGATTCTTTGGATAAAGACCTGTTGGGTCAGATCTCTCCGAGCGAGGAGCTTCCGGGCAATCCTCAGGACAGACGTGCCCGTTTGATCGGCAACATCGCCAATATGCGCACGCAGATCGAAGCGGACAAGAAGAAGATCGCCACGCTTGAATCGCAGCTTGCCTCCTCAAGAGGACAGCTCAAGGGCGTTCAGGATATGATCAACAAACTGAAAAGCTCAGTTGCCGATAAGGAGACGATCCTGAATCAGCTTCAGGCACAGCTTGGCAGCCTCAATCAGACTCTGGAGACAGAGAGACGCCTCTCTACGGAAGAGATCCAGAAACGTGACCGCGCTATCGTCGATAAGCAGAATATGATCGATGAGCAGAATGCCGCTTCGAACACCATGTACTATGTCTTTGGAACGCGTAAGCAACTCATGGACAAAGGCATCGTTGACCGCAAGGGCGGACTCCTTGGTATCGGTAAGGTCTCCACGGTGAATTCTCATTACAGCACGGATAACTTCACGATGTTCAATCTCGGAGACACGAAGGTGATCAGCTTCCCAGCTACCAAGAAAGGTTATTCCATCCTTTCAGATCAAAGCGCCGCGTCCTACAAGGTCGAGAAGGTCGGTGAGAACTATACCCTGACCGTGACAGACCCGCAGAGTTTCCGTCGGCACAAATATGTTGTGATAGAGATCCATTGATGGTATGATCCCGGCAGGACGAAAGTCCATGCCAGATATAATGAAGGACCGGTTGTATGACCGGTCCTTTTTTATTTTAAGTCCCTCCGGGACTTTTATGTCGTCCTTCCGTGACTAATAAAACTCTACAACCCGTATTTCTCCACAGCCATAAAAAGGAGACGGGCTCCGATGTTTCCCAGGACTGCCTGAACGAGGTTGGCGGGTACTTCGGCGATGGCATTGGCGATTCCGCACATGGGAAGGATGGCAGTGCCCAGGAAATAGACCACCACCATGAAGAGGCTGCCGACGATGGGGAAGGAGTAACGCCAGATCGTCTTCTTTCCATGAGCCAGACCGCTGAGAAAACCCTCTCCGCCTTTAGCGATAAGGGTTATGGGAGCGAAGACAGGGAAACCGATCAGATCAGCGATGGCGGAACCAAGTCCACCGGCTATCAATCCTAGTTTCTTACCGCCCCAGAGTCCGGCAAAGATAACGGCAATATCACCGAAATTGAAATATCCACCCCCGGGCAGGGGAACGCGGATAAGATATGTGGCAACCGTGACCAGCACGGTAAAACCTACTAACTGATACCATTTCATCAGGTCTCCTTATGACAGCAGGAAATGCGGTTGTCGATGAGTTCACCGAGGGTGTTCGATTCGTTCACGATCATGTATAGAACGGCGAGCAGATAGGTCATCCGGCTTTGATAGAGCTTCATGATCCCATGTTTTTGCTCTTGATTCGTGGGGATGAGGGAGATCTGATCCAGCAGTTTGTCTTGTGAAGAAAACACCGAACGGTAGAGGGTCTTGCCCAGGATCAGATACTTCTTTTGATGGATCGAGATCGGCAGCGAGAGGATATCCTCAAACCGGATAAAGCTGAAGCAGAACTGGATGAAGAACAAGCTGCTGAGCAAGATCAAGGCACGCACACTGCCGTACGCGATCCAGTATGCCGAGGCAGAGACGGATGTTCCTCCTGGCTTGATCCGCAGCAAAGAAAAGATCAGATAGACCACCATCAAGGTCAAGATCAGCGGTAATAGCAGCAACAACTCCCTGAACCAATGGTGGATACCCTTGCGCAGGATGAGCAGCAGGGAGGTGACGAATGCCAGAGATATCTGCAGCCAAAGCTGATCCAGCCAGATGATTCCCGCCAGAAGGATGTAACCAAGCGTGAGAAGGATCGCGGCAACGAGCTTAAACGTTGATCTCATGCACCATGCTCCCTGAGGTTCCCGCTTTCTCAAAGCCGATATAATTAAGATCGGAGATAATGATCTGATTGTGGCTGCAAAATACTGCGCAGAAAGGTTCTTTGCGGCTGCGCAGCGCGCTGATGAATTTATCCGGTGTGGGGCTCTCATCCAGGATGGCAAATACCGGACGCGGAGCTTTCGCCTGAGCTTGTTCCAGGTCGTGAAGCATATAATTTACGGCGTCGCGTTCAGTCCTGATGGGGACGGGATACTTGCTGAGAGCGGCGTGAGCCTTGATCACATAGAGCTGGCGAAACATCTGCTGTTGCAGCACGAGGAGATAGCGTTCATCCCAATTCTCCCGAAGAGCTGGCAGGAGTAAACGATTGATGAATGATGTTTTACCGGAGCCGTTCTCCCCTTCGAGTTTGTAGATATTGCCATATTCAAAGTGCAGAGACCGGGGTAGTTCGAGCGTGAATCCATCCCATATCTCATAACGTCCGCCGTTGATCTTCATTTAGAGCTGTCCAGGAATATGTTCTTCTCGACGGCGAAACGTTCGATGATCCCGGAGATCAATTCACGATTGGCGCTATCCAGCGAGATGTGCAGATCGACAAAACGGATGGAACTTGCCGGGCTATAGAGAGCCAGCATCGCCATGAGCATGACCTTCTGACCGCCGGAAAGCTCCGTTATCCGTGAATCCGGAGAGATCTCCTTGCCTGTGATCCGGGCATAATCACGGTAGAGAAAGCTGAGGCGTTCGGGGGAGATATTATAAAGCGCAAGTTCTTCACGCAATAAGTCTTGCGTGATAAAGGGACGCGAAGCATCACAGTAGAGGGTTTCGTTATTCAGCGGCAGTTTCTGCATGATAGTAAGTGGCGGAGAGTCAGGGATTCGAACCCTGGGTACCCGTAAAGATACAACGGTTTTCGAGACCGTCCCGATCAACCACTCTGGCAACTCTCCACGACATTCTCATCTTTTTGCCCGAAAAAAGGTCTTCAGCAGGTCAGAACATTCCTGTTCCAAAACCCCTTTTACGACCTGGGGATTATGATTGAAGCTCTTGTCTTTGAGCACGTTATAGACAGAACCAACGGCTCCTGCCTTGGCATCGGTCGCCCCATAGACGAGGCAACCCAGCCTGCTCCAGATCATCATTCCGGCGCACATCAGGCATGGCTCCAAAGTCACGTACAAGCTATAATCATAGAGGTACTTGATTTTGGACATGAGGATTTTGTCAATGATCAAATTCTCCGCGTGCGCCAGAGGGTTGGACAATTGACGCGTGCGGTTGTGGTCGCGCAGGATCAGTTCATCGCCTTTGACCAAAACGGCTCCGACCGGGATCTCATCCTCGGCGAAAGCAATTCTGGCTTGCTCCAAAGCCTTCTGCATCCAATGCTCATGTAACTGCGCGTCCATATCGGTTCAGCAAAAATCCGGGCATTCTTCTGTCAAGAGATTCATCAGTTTAGAGGCTCTGGAGGGGCAGCAGCCGGGGTTGATATCTTCCGATGCGGTTCTTTCTGACAGGAGATCGTCAGGGTTATTTTCGGTAAGTTCCCGGCTTTGGTTTTCTGCCTGTCCGATCCCTATCCTCTCTCTATCCCCTTACGTCATGACGTAAGATGATAGAGAGAGGATAGCAGGAAGATAGCGGGACGGCATGTGCCGAAGCTGTCTGAGCATGGAGTTCAAAGCGCCGTAGATAGTCTTGAATTGGTTGCGAGGCTTGAAGGGCGATTTGGACTTCATCGCGGCAGTGGCTATGTGTATCAATAGCTTAGCTACAAACTAATGCTGTACGTTTTGAAGTTCTGGACGGCGCTAAGATTAGCTATTAGTGTAAAGATAAGCCAGCCGTCTTGAACTCCATACTAAGACCAGTTCTTATCTCTTTCACTCTTTTACTCTATTTTGATTATTCCTTTCATCTCTGTGCCTCCTTGTCTCTGTGTTTGATCCCCACTCTCCCCGTCACCCCAAAACCGCAGACAAACAAAAAACTCCGCAGCCGAAGCCACGGAGTTAGCTAAGGGTAATTAGAGGTAAGCTTATTGGAATGAGACTATATCGGTCTCATAGGGGGTGAACATCAGTACGCTTTCGCCATCGAAATCGCGCCACATCTCGTAGAGTTCTTTATAATCCGAGGTGAGGGTCTCGATCGCGTCCAGGGGAAGCATGCTCGCCAGAGGATTCGAGCCCATGGTGATGGTGATCCCTGCTTTATTGGATGAGGCATCAACAAGCCTGATCTCGCCTTTGATGCCGGTGAGTTGACGCATGTGTTCGAGCGCTTTGTCCATGCCGCCCAGATCGTCGATCAGACCGATCTTGAGAGCTTGTTCGCCTGTCCAGACTCTGCCCTGGGCGTGGTCACGAACCTGCTGGAGATCCATGTCAGCGCGTCCGGCATCGACCTTGCCCACGAAATCATCGTAAGTAGTCTCGATCAGATGGGACATGATGGCTTTCTCTTCCTCGGTCCAGGGACGGTTCGTGGAGCCGAAATCGGCATGTTTGCCCATCTTGACGGTGGACCAGTTGACTTTGATCTTGTGGAAAGCTTCCTGGGCATTGAAAGCGAGACCGATGACACCGATGGAACCGGTAAGGGTTGCGGGGTCGGCTATGATCTTATCTGCCTTGCAGGCAATGTAATAGCCACCGGAACCGGCAACTCCGCCCATGGAAACGACGACGGGTTTCTTGTTCTCTGTCTGAGCCTGGTTGAGTTCCCTGAGGATGATGTCCGAAGCCTGAGCTGAACCGCCACCACTGTCCACTCTCAGGATTATTCCTTTGTAGGCAGGGTTGTTACGCGCAGCGCGGATCTGGCTGACCGTAGTCTCTTCGGCTATCTTCTTGCCGGATTCGTCCTTACCCATGACGATATTGCCGGATGCATAGATCACGGCGATGAGATTTTCCTTGGGGGTTGCCCAACTGTAGTCCATATACTTCGTGGCGGAACCGAGCTTGGCATCGTAGCCGTATTCGGTCTTGAGTTGTTTGGCAACTTCATCCTGATAGAGCGCGCCATCGACGAGTCCGGCACTGACCGCATCGGAAGCAAGGTAGTAAGGACCGTTGTCGATAAGTTCAGAGACGGGCCTTGATATCTTTGAGCCTCTTCCGCTGGCGATCTGATCCAGCATCTGGGAATAGATGCTGCCCAGGAGAGATTCATACATCTCGCGTTCAGCCGGGGTCATGCTCTCCTCGGAAAGCTGATTTCCCGCTGTTTTGAAGGGATGGGAACGGAAGTTCAGAACTTCGATGCCGGCGGTATCGAGCAGATTCTTCAGGTAGGGGCTCTGCACGGAAATGCCACGCAGATCGAGTCCGCCCTGAGGGTTCAGATAGATCTTGTCAGCGATGGAAGAAGCGAAGACGTAACCTCCGTTGGAGATATTATCATAGTAGAATACGACTTGTTTGCCCGTCTTCTTGAATTCCTTGAAGGCGGTGATGAGTTCCTGCTGGAGGGCAAAAGAGGTCGAGAAAGAAGGGTTGTTCAGCAGGATACCCTGAACGGAGGGATCTTCGGCAGCGGTCTTGAGATCGGCGATCACGTTGTCGATGCTCTTGGACTTGCCGTCCGATATGCTGATGGGTCCGATCTTGTAATTCGCGGAAGTGTGCGTGACGAGCGATCCTTTCAGCTTCATGTCGTACCAGTTCTTGCCTGAGAGCCCCAGGAAAGGCTTGTAGTTGTTCTCACCGAGGTGAATGTAGCCGATGCCATAGGAATCGTTGTCCTGGAACCGGGTGGCGGTGCCGATGCTGTTGCTGTGATATTTCAGGCTGAAGTTGAGCCAGGCTGATTCGGTTTCAAGATTGTAGCTACCGCCCAGGACGACGCCGTTGAGCAGTTCTGTCGATACTCCCAGTGTTGGTTTATTCAGCTTGTATTCTCCCGCGTCCTTGAGATAGTCAAAATCGGCGGTAAGTTCCATGCGATAGTCGTTCGCGGGGCTGAAGAAAGCTATGGGACGCAGTCCTATCCCGGCGTGATACTCAGGCGAGTCCTTGTAAGGATTGTCCCAGCGGAAGGCAAGCGAGGCGCTGTCGTGCGGACGATAGGTGACCGCGCTGCGGAAGCTGCCCTTTCCGGCATGGCTGTTTTGCCAGTTGTAGCTGGTGCCGACATAGACGTTGGGCAGGACGTGCTTATCGAAAAGTTCGCTGCCTGTGGCAAAAGTGTGGTTGTCAACGCCGTTGTTATGTTCATAGACGTAGGATAGACCGTCCATATTGGCGATGAACCAATAGTGTTCCTGCCATCTTTCGTTGTCATAAAGATGCGCCCAGCCCAAGCCTCCGGTCTTACCTGTGCCCAAAAGGGACGGATTGATCAGGGGACTGAAAAGGTTATCCGCAGTGGCAGCCGGGAGGTCAAAATCCTCCAGCTTGATGATTCCCGCGGGGTTATCGGCAAATGCCAGGCTGGCACTCACCAGGGTCAACAGGATCAGGAGCATCCTGAATCTCTTTCTCATTGTTCCTCCAGTTCTTAGAAGTTATTATTATTCTGGTGATAATATGCTCTGTTCAGATCGAAAACCGAACAGAATCTCTATCTCATTCTGTTATATGACATTCACTCTATCTGGCTTATCTTGCTGCGTTAGTGTTGTAGCCAAGTATAACACTAGTACAATCCTGTCAATAACAATCTTCATTTATTGTTGTAAGGGTTGTGGATTTGATTCTCATGCAATACAAAGTATCAAGTAAAATTGCAAATAGTATCACTTTCGCTGCAAATAACCGGCTTGGCTGAACCACAACAGAAGGGATCGTACAATACAGGATGTGAATAAGTTTCGATATTTGCATCTGGAAAAAAACACAGCAGCCGTTCGAGATGATAAACCTACTTGGCTGCTGTGGAGGATCTATTTGTCCCTTCGGGAACAGGACAAGGATCTGGATTTCCCATTATCATCCTGCCGTGCGTGCAGAGCAGGCTTGTGATTGAAAGATGCTACAGATGCGGAAGCCAATGTTGTTGTTGCTGTTGGTCGCATTGTTGTTGTTCCGATTCGAAACGGTGCAGTTGTTGGCATTGTTGTTCCAGCTGCCGCCGCGTTTCACACGGTTGGACCCGCTTGCAGATCTCTACCCCAGATGGATTTTAACAGCATAGAACTGCTTGCATAACCGATAAATCCCATTCTGCTACGTGTGCTTTGGTACAGGACCTCAGCGCCAATTTTATCTTGAAGATATGCCTGTTCGGTTTTTCCTATTCCCTTTAAACAGCGTTTCAGGTTTTCGCGGCGTATCCGCAGCAGCTTGTGAAAAATTCGG
>DAOPZE010000092.1:0-10297 GCA_035353255.1 Candidatus Cloacimonadota bacterium | reverse complement strand
GAAATATAAACAACAAGATTCACAGAGGAAATTGATGGAATATCCAGTATATAAAAGAGAAGTCGGCGAGCTCGTCTCGCAGATCTCCGAGATCCGGAGGTTACTTTGACTCCGGGAAGCTGGAGACAACGGCTCAGGAGCTCGAACAGGAAGTAAACAGTCCCGGTTTTTGGAATGATCAGGCGCGTGCCAAGAAGCTTTCCAAACAGCTAAGTCAGATCAGGGAAGAGCAGGCTCATATCCGCAGGCTTGATGCCTTGAAGGACGATCTGGAGGCGTATATCATGCTTCTGGACGATGATTTTCAAGAGACACTTTTTACTGAGGCGATCGAGCATCTGGAAGACGGCAAACTATTTGTGGAAAAGGCTGAGATCGAATGTTACCTGAACGAACCTTACGATCATAATGACGCGGTGCTGACCATTCATGCCGGAGCCGGAGGCACTGAAGCGCAGGACTGGGCGGAGATGTTGCTCAGGATGTATTCACGCTGGGCAGAGACCAATAAATTCAAGTTTAACATCATAGATTCCCTCAACGGGGATGAAGCCGGGCTGAAGAGCGTGACCGTCGAGGTCGGAGGAAACTTCGCCTACGGCTTGCTCAAGGCTGAGATAGGGATCCATCGTCTGGTGAGGATCTCGCCCTTCAACTCCCAGGGTAAAAGGCAGACGTCTTTTGCTTCGATCTTTGTCTATCCTGAGTTTGATGACGATATCGAAGTCGAGATCGATGCCAAAGACCTAAAGATCGATACCTACAGATCGAGCGGGGCGGGGGGACAGCACGTCAATACGACCGATTCTGCCGTACGCATCACGCATCTGCCTACAAATATAGTGGTTAGCTGTCAGAATGAACGTAGCCAGATCCAAAACCGCGAGAAGGCTATGGCGATCCTCAAATCACGCTTATATCAGCATTACGAGGATGAACGCAACAAGGAAAAGCAGCAGGTCGAAAACACTAAGACAGAGATCGGCTGGGGACATCAGATCAGATCCTACGTGTTTCAGCCCTATCAGATGGTCAAAGACCTGCGCACGAACTTTGAGATCGGCAATACGGAAAAGGTCATGAACGGTGATTTGGACGGCTTTATCTATGCCTGGCTCAAGCTCCGGGCAGAGGAAAAGAAATGAAGAAATATCAGGTTCTGATGCAGGAACTCGATAGATCGAGGCTTCCCAGGCACATCGGGATCATTATGGACGGAAATGGAAGGTGGGCAAAGAAGAAGAACCGTCCCAGGCTCTATGGTCACAGCGCCGGAGCGAAATCTATCCGAGAAGTGGTCGAACTGGGTGTGGAACTGCACTTGAAGTATCTGACCTTCTATGCTTTCTCGACAGAGAACTGGAACCGTCCAACCGATGAGGTTCAGGGCTTGCTAAAGATGCTCAAAGAACGCCTGATCAAAGAGATACCTGAGCTGAACAAACAGAATATCTATGTGCAGTTTATCGGCAGCGAAGACAAGCTCAGTCCGGACTATATGAAGGAGATCCTCGAGACAGCCGCTTTAACGCATCGGAACACGGGCATGGTCGTAAATATCGCTTTTAATTATGGAGGCAGACAAGAGATCATTCACGCCGTAAACTCGCTGTATCAGGAGCGTTTGTGTGATCCTGAGGCTTCGGGCTCGATCAGTCAGGAAGATCTGGTAAAGCATCTCTATACCAAAGGACAGCCCGATCCTGATCTGATCATCCGTACCAGCGGTGAGATGAGGCTTTCGAACTTTCTCCTCTGGCAGAGCGCTTACGCGGAGATCTATATCACGGAGACGCTTTGGCCAGATTTTGACAAGGTTGAGATGATCCGTGCCCTGCTGGATTATCAAGGCAGAGACAGGCGTTTTGGGGGATTGAAGAGCAAATGAGTGAACTCAGGCAGCGTATCATCGTCTCCATGATCTTTATTCCCTTGCTCCTGGCAGGGATATTCTATTCCGGCGCACCACTGGTGATCATCTTTTTGCTGATGGTGGTGCTGGGAACGCTTGAATATTTGACGATGCTGAAGAACCGGGAGATGAATCTCTCACCTCTGGTCATACCCCTTGCGGCAATTGTTTACCTGCTGCTGGTCTATGTTCGGGGCTTCGATATCGAACTGCTGGTCATCCTCTTTATGCTTGCCAATCTCATCAAGATCTTCCGCTGGAAAAAGGACAACAACCTGGCGACTAACTTTGCCGCGATGTGGGGTCTGTTCTATACCGCGGTAGTTCCGGCGATGGTTGTGAGAATAGGACTTGACTATAAAAGCGAGTTTATATTACTTGTTCTAATTCTGATGATTTGGATTGTTGACAGTGTCGCTTATTTTATAGGCATGAACTTCGGTAAACATCGCGGAGTGACTGAGATCAGCCCGCGAAAGTCGGTGGAAGGCTTTATAGCAGGTGCTGTCACACCTTTTGTAATAGTTGGTATCCTACAGGTTGTGAGATTCGACCTGATCCCGTTGAGCCACTTGCTCCTGATCGCCTTTTCGGCGGGAGTGATCGGGCAGATGGGAGATCTGGTCGAATCCATGCTCAAGAGATACTGTGGAGTAAAAGACTCGTCAAACCTGATTCCGGGTCATGGAGGCATACTGGATCGAACAGACAGTATTCTCGTGGCTGGGTCGTTTTTGTATTGCGCTCTAATATTTTTAGACAAAGTGAGGTAAAACACATGGTAAAAAGAACACTAGCAACTCTGGTCTTGCTCGTTGCTGCATTTATGGTATTCGGGCAAGCAGCCGATCTATTCTTCTCAGAATATGTCGAAGGCTCATCCAACAACAAAGCGCTTGAGATCTTCAACGGCACCGGTGCCACTGTCGATCTTTCCCAGTATGCCGTCAAACTCGGTTCAAATGGTGGAGAATGGTCTGCCACGAACTCTATAGTATTGAGCGGATCTCTTGCCAATAATGAAGTTTATGTGATCGCCAATGCCGGTGCTAATGCCACGATACTAGGCATTGCTGATCTGACCAGCACGGTCACTTATTACAACGGTGACGATGCTCTCGGTCTCTTCCATGGCGAAACCATGATCGATGCCATCGGTGTCTATCAGACCGATCCCGGCACTGCCTGGGACGTCGCCGGAACAGTCGGAGCGACCCTGAACCACACCCTTATCCGCAAACCCACAGTCGTTGCCGGAAACCTGAACTGGATCGCCGGCGCGGGCACGAACCTCGATGACTCTGAATGGGTCGTCTATGCTCAGGACTACATCGAAAACCTTGGCGCGCACACCTTCAATCCCAATGCCGGAGAACAGGCCGCGACTCCTACGATGAATCCTCCCGCCGGAGTTTACAATGCTCCCGTAAGCGTGACTCTTTCCTGCACCACAGCAGGCGCGACGATCTATTACACCACGAATGGTACTACTCCGTCCAACACTTCCACCGTGTATAGCGCTCCCATTCCGCTCAGCACCAACACCACGATCAAGGCAATAGCTTACGCTCCTTCCTTCGAGCCCAGCTATGTCGCTACCGCTGCCTATTTGTTCCCTCTCGTGGTGAGCAACATTGGCCAGCTCAGAGCGCAGGAAGCTGACGGAACCACGATCTATCGCGTCTCCAACCAAGTGGTCATGACCTTCCAGCAAGCTTTCCGTCATCAGAAGTATATCCAGGACAATACCGCTGCCATCCTTATCGATGACTATAATGGCATTATTACCTCGACCTATGCCCAGATGGACGGTATAACCGGAATCACCGGAACCCTTTCCAGATATACCACGAACATGCTTCAATTCGTTCCTGTCGCTGATCCCGGCGCTGCAACCGCGCACAACGTGAACCTCTTCATCCCGATCGTCACAGTGGCTGAGATCAATAACAATCTTGAGACTCATCAGTCCAAGCTTGTCCGGATCAATGACGCTTCCTTCGGTTCGACCGGCGCTTTCGCCAGCGGAACCAACTACAATGTGACAGACGCAACAGGCACGATCGTCTTCCGTACCAGCTTCTATGATGCTGACTACGTCGTTGACGCATCTGCCATCCCCTCAGGAACTATCGACCTGAACGTGATCGTGAACCAGTTCAATGCCATCCCTCAGATCACTTCCAGATCAACTGCCGATTTCGATCCTCCCGTGGCGAATGACGACGACGTCATCGTTCCCGTGACGAGCCAGCTTACCGGCAACTATCCCAATCCATTCAATCCTGAGACCACGATCAGCTACACTGTCAAAGAGACTTCACCCGTCACCATCGGCGTTTACAACCTGAAGGGACAGCTTGTGAAGACCCTTATCAACGAAACCAAAGCTTCCGGAAACCACACCGTGGTCTGGAATGGAACAGATGAGAACGGCAGAGCAGTATCCAGCGGAATGTACTACTACAAGATGTACGCCGGTAAATACAGCTCCACCAAAAAGATGATCCTGATGAAATAGTCTTGCAGCTAAGAAGCCATCTCTTTTGTCTGGCAACCATAATACTATGGTCAACCCTCGAACTAACGGGAAAGCTGGTAGGAGAGAGTATAGATCCTTTTACTCTCACTGCCTGGCGTTTCGTGATCGGTGGTTTGGCTTTGATGCCCATTGCCATCAGACAAAACAGATCGGCAGCACATAGACTTACCTTTGGCAGCATACTGGTAATAAGCGGTTTAGGTATCCTGAACGTTTGTATCAGTATGCTGCTTTTACAATTGGCGATATATTTCGGAAAAGCATCGGTCACGGCAGTGATTATGAGTATGAATCCTCTCTTTGTAGGTCTATTCGCGATGCTCATTCTGAACGAGAAGATGAGCAGAAACACAGTCTTAGGTCTGCTGGCAGGGTTGATCGGTCTGATCATAATGATCGTCAGTGAGCCAGAACTTGGCTCTCATGCCTTCAAGAATCTGCCTCTGAGTCTCCTGCTTGCGTCTCTCTCGGCAATAGTTTTCGGGCTTTACACAGTCCTGACTAAGCACTCAGTACAGCTTCATGGCAACACTATGACCAATAGCGGATCTTTTATCGCCGGAGGCATTACTCTGCTGATCATCAATGCAGTTATCGGCAAGCCTGTCATCTTCGATGTCACATTCAGGAATGTTGGCTTTATCCTCTATCTTGGTCTGATGCTGACCGGGCTGTCCTACCTGCTCTATTTTGAAGCTATGAAAGTCCTCGGGGCAGCCAAAGCATCCATCTACTTCTTTCTGAAGCCGGTTCTCGCATCCATCCTGGCAGTGGTGATCCTTGCGGAGAAGCTTTCACCCTGGCAAATAGCCGGTATCGCGATCATCATCACCGCTTTGAGCCGCGAGACGATCATCGGCATTTTTGAACGTAAAGAGGTCTGATCTTGAACGAGATAAGCCTGAAGAAGAACATCGCCATGACCAGCGTTAGCAAGGTCATAACGATCATCGCGGCGTTCCTCGTGAATTGGTTCATCTCCCGTTTCCTCGGTCCTGACATGCGAGGGCGCTACGTCTATCTCTTTACTCTCAATTCGATCATCTGGCTGTTTCTGGATATGGGGGTTCATAAAACCTTCCCGTACATCCTCCAGAACGACAAGACCAAGCTGAATGGACTCTATAGCCTGAGTGTCAACACCTGGCTGATCAGTTTGGCGGTGGTCGGTATCCTGTTCTGTTTTGGTTCGCATCTGTTTTCCGGTATGCTGGGTCACCAGTATTCACCCTATATAATCCTGATCCTGGGTATCTATATCGTCACCTACCAGTTCAATGTGCGCTCGCAATTCATCCAACTCGGAATGAACTGGATGCGTGATTACACCCTGCTGGCAACGCTTCCCACGGTCATCTTCCTGCTTCTGATCGTACCTCTTTTCTGGCTGATGCCCCTCGCCCACAGGATGGAGTATTCCTTCATTCTCAACGTCACGGTCTTCATTCTTTGTCTGATCATGGTTCAATGGAGGTTCAGAGGCAAGCTCAGATACCAGCCCAAGCATGTAAGTCCTATCCTGCGGGAGACCTATAAACTTGGCTTCCGTGCCTTTATCTCCGAATATCTCATTCTGTTGATGATGCGTGTCGATCTGATCATCCTCAAAGCTCTGGGAAGCTTCTCGCAGATCGGAGTCTATACCCTCGCGGTAAACTTCATTGACATGATCAATATCTCCTGCAACACGGTCGGTGCTGTGCTACTCGTAAAACTTTCTTCCATGGACGATGATCATGCTTCATTGGCGATCATGCGCAAGATCTTCCTGATGATCGGGATCGTCGATCTCGTCGCTGTTCTGGGCATGGTGGTCATTGGCAAATGGTTCATTATCTATCTCTATGGCCCCGGCTACGCGGACGCTTATTGGTCGTTCCTGTTGATGATCCCGGCTGTGTTCGGGATAACGCTTGGGGCTTTGTTCAATACTTTTATCTGGAGCAAAGGATTCCCCACGATATCGATCATTGCTCCGATCGCGCCACTACTGATCAAACTCGGGATGAACTATCTGCTGATACCCTCATATGGGCTGTTCGGCACTTCCGTGACCTCCTCCCTGAGCTACGTCCTCTGGTTGATCATCCTCGTATCATGGTATTTCATCTCGCATAAAGATATGTCAATCAAAGAGCTTGTCCCCCGCAAGGACGATCTCATTTTCTTCCTCGAGGCCCTGAAACAGGGCAAAGTATGGTTGTGGAACAGGCTTCATCCGGCAAAAGCATGAGAGTTCTGATCTATTCTCACGCCTATCCTAATCCCGTAGAGGAGTCCCGCAGCGCTTTCGTGCGTGAGATCGTTGGGCAGTTGTCTGAAAAGATGAACGTGACAGTCGTCGCCCCGGTGCCATATTTCCTCAATCGTCAGCGAAAGAAACCACAGGTGTCTATTCCGTATCACAGAAAGGACACGCTAGCCGGACGCATGATCGACGTCTATCACCCACGTTATCTGCTTCTGCCCAAAGCGATACTGGATCCGGTCGTAGCCCAGCTAATGGCGTTGACGACTTTCCACTGTGTATCACGTTTACACCGGTGTCTATCATTTGACCTGGTTCAGATCAACTGGGGATTTCCCGATGGTGTCGCCGGAGCCATGATCTGCAGAAGGCTAAAACTTCCCTATATCATCACCGAGCATCAGGGTGGGATCTCCGAATATCTCGATAAGCCTTATTATCAGAAGCTCTTACGTGATGCTTACAATCATGCCGCATCCCTGATAACCGTATCAGAGAGCCTCAAGCAAACTATAGTAAAGACCCCCGGGATAAGAAAAGATATCACCGTCATTCCCAATGGGATAGACTTGAATTTGATGTCCCTCAGGGAGAATCGTGCCCAACTGAGCAAACTGGTTTATATCGGCTATCTGACCCCAGCCAAGGGCATTCAGTATCTGCTTCAGGCACTAACGATCTTGAAGGCGAAGGGACAGAACTATAGTCTGGACATCATCGGCAATGGCGCTTTTATGCCTGTTCTTCAGCGTATGGTGAAAGATCTGAACCTCCTGGAATATATTCGCTTTCTGGGGCTCTACACCGCTGAAGAGGTGCGTAAAGCTCTTCCTGACTATGACGCGCTTGTTCTCCCTTCTCTGATCGAAAGTTTCGGCTTGGTGCTGATCGAAGCCATGGCTTGTGGTCTGCCTGTTTTGAGCACATATAGTGGTGGTCCGGAATCCATTGTCACCCCAGAAACGGGAGTATTGGTCAAGCCCGGCAGTGATTCCGCTCTGGCGCAAGGGCTTGCTCACCTGAGTGAACGTTGGGCATCCTATGAGCCTGATCAGATCAGAGCTTATTGCCGTGCACATTTTGCCCTTGAAAATACTTGCGCCAGACTCTCCGAAGTCTTTATCAGTGTGGCAGGTAAGCATGATTGATCCTCATTATTTCTCTTTGGGAATTAAATATTCACCTGAACCCTTCCTTTTCCGGCAACAGCTACCGCTTCAGGCATCATTGAGCGATGACCGTGCCCGGCTCAGCTATCGTTCGGTTATCTTGCAAGTGCCTGTAAATCCCCGAGTTAGCCGGATGGTGGAGAGCATAAGATCCCGTCTGTTCTCTTCCCTAACCCCTGAAACAAATCATAGAAGAATCGATCATGAATAAACTCAAAGATATTTACTATTTGATCTACAACAACTTCCTCGTTCCTGACCGGATGAATGAGTATGGCGAGATCCTGCGTCTTGCCACGACGAACGGTTATTGTTTCTATACTTTGGGAGAGTATCTTCAAGCTATACAAGAGCATAAGCAACCCCGAGATAAGCACATTATTATCCGTCACGACATCGATACCGATCCCTCAGGCGCCCTAAGCTTTGCCGCGGAAGAAGCAAAACACGGCATTCATGCCAGCTACTACTTCCGGCTCAAGACCTGGGATCAGCGCATAGTCAATGAACTAAAAGCTCAGGGTCATGAGATCGGCTACCACTACGAAGAGATCGCTACTTATGCCAAGGAACACAGACTGCGCACTGTCAACGCTATAGAAAAGTCTCTGCCATTGATCAGATCGATGTTTCGCAGGAATCTCTCCAGACTGAGGATATTGAATGAGATCGGAGGATTTGCTTCGCATGGTGATTTTGCCAATCGGTTGTTGAAAGTGAGCAATACACTACTTCTGCTGAATGACGAGTTGAGAGCCGAACAAGGCATCCTCTATGAAGCCTATGATCCCATATTGACAGATGCTTACGGGACACATCTCTCGGATAAACCCTATCCGATCA
This sequence comes from Candidatus Cloacimonadota bacterium, assembly GCA_035353255.1. Taxonomy (GTDB): domain Bacteria; phylum Cloacimonadota; class Cloacimonadia; order Cloacimonadales; family Cloacimonadaceae; genus PHBP01. The sequence continues at coordinate 1,583 of DAOPZE010000092.1, read as the reverse complement.
GATACTCGCCGGATTCACCCCAAAACCTGATCAACAGAGGCGAAAGCTTCCTCTGGCTGAGCCATCCCCGTTGGTGGAAACGAAATCCGAAAGCGAACCTCCTCGAACTGAAGGGCAGGATCAAAGAAGGTATCTTGTGGTAAGGATTTGTCACCTCAGCACGGTGCATCAGCGAAACGACACCCGGGTCATGCTCAAGGAATGCGCCAGTCTCGCCAATTCGGGCTACGATGTGCATCTCGTCATCGCGGATAACCAGGGTGACGAAGTCATCCATGGAGTTCAGGTGCATGGTCTGCAGAGGCATCACACCCGCTTCCTCCGGATGTTGCTTGATCCCTTGCGAATCCTGCGCTCAGCTTTATTCGTCAATGCATCCATCTACCATTTTCATGATGGGGAACTGATGTTCGTCGGCTTGTTCCTTAGGCTTGCAGGCAAGAAAGTCATCTATGATGTTCACGATGATCTTGCCAAACAGATCCTGGGAAAGCACTATATTGCCCCAACGCTCCGAGCCTTCCTCGCCAGGCTGACAATGTGGACAGAGAGCTTTACCTGCAAACGTTTCAGTGGTATCGTCACGGCTGTATCCTTTATGAATGATCGCTTTTCCGGGTATAACCCGCGCGTGGTCACGGTGCATAACTATCCACTCCTGAGTGAGATGGATTATCACGACCAATCTTTGCGGGAACGTGGAGTGATCTGCTATGTGGGCGGAATTACCAGGATCAGAGGCATCCTCGAGACGATCAAAGCGCTTGAACATATTGAAGCAAAAATGCTCCTCTGCGGCAGATTTGAACCTCCTGAACTGGAGAATGTGGCAAGATCAATGCCAGGCTGGGAAAAAATAGATTTCCTTGGATTCTTAGGTCGGGAAGAGGTGGGGAAAGTCATGTCCAGAGCATCGATCGGACTGCTCAACCTGCATCCTTATGCCAATCATATTGATTCAGTACCGATCAAGATGATGGAATATCTCGGGGCAGGCTTACCGATCGTGGCAAGCAATTTCCCGCATTGGCAGGAACTGCTGGGACCATTGGACTGCGCGGTCTTCGTCGATCCTACGAACCCTATGGAGATCGCAAACGCCATGCAAACATTGATCAACGATCCTGTCCGGTGCAGGGAGATGGGGGAGAGAGGAAAGCAGGCAGTGATGAGTAAGTTTAACTGGCAGAATGAATATGGGAAGCTTCTTGCCCTATACCGTGAATTGGAGAATAAATGAAAGTTTTGTACGTCAGTCAATACTACTGGCCTGAGATGGGGGCTCCCTCGAACAGAGGAGAGGCGATCGTCAGCACCATGGTCGAAGCCGGACACAAAGTGGACGTTCTGTGCGAAATGCCGAACCATCCTCAGGGGATCATCTTCTCCGGATACAAGGGTAAGTTCTCTGTTCGTCAGAAGAAGTTTGGCGCGACCCTGCACCACCTTCCCGTCTTCGCTTCCCCCAAAAAGACCTTTTTACCCAGAGTCCTGATGTATCTAAGCTTTTCCTTTTCCGCGTCACTCTATGTCCTCCTGAAACGACCTAAGTACGATCTGATGTATATCAGCTCACCTCCGCT
>DAOPZE010000091.1:0-10303 GCA_035353255.1 Candidatus Cloacimonadota bacterium | reverse complement strand
TGAGTTTGGAGTTCAAGACGGCTAAACAGTCTTCACGCTAAAAACTGTTCTTCAAGCCGGCTTGGACTTCCAAACTTGCAGCATCTGTTTATGGCTAAGCTACAGTTACTTAATGCAACTGCCGCATGAAGTCCAAATCGCCATTCAAGACCATATCTCACATCAAGACTGTTTACGGCGCTTTGAACTCCATGCTTAGAATTGCTACGGCGATCTGGAGTTCAGGCATTTCAACCACCGCATGGGAACCTAATCTCTCCCCAAGATATGATCTGTTCCGCCATAATTCTCAGATATAGGCACTTATGGCATGGTAATGTCCATTTTCATGCCCGCCGTCAGTGATAATCGATTGACAAAAACTGCCTGCTGTCAAATCGTGATTGCATGGGAAAGAAGAGATTCCAAAGGAGTAACTTATGCAAAACGACGTAGTGAAATACTTTATCAGCCTGGCTTCCATAGACAGCGAATCACGCAATGAAAGGGCTATCGCTGATGCCCTGATCGCCGATCTGAAGGCTCTCGGAGCCGAAGTCAGCGAGGATTGTTGCTATAAATCCACAAACGGCAATGCCGGCAATATTTTTGCTCAGTTTCCCGGTCAGGTTGACGTCCCGCCTCTACTCCTTTGCTCTCACATCGATACTGTTATCCCCGGCGTCGGGGTCAAACCCCGCATCGTTGGCGACAGGATCTGCTCGGATGGAACGACCGTCCTTGGCGCAGACGATAAGAGCGGTGTCGCTGAGATCATCTGCGGCATCTCCAGGGTTCTGGAAGCGGGAATTCCGCACGGTCCGCTGGAGGTTCTCTTCACGGTCTCGGAAGAGATCGGTCTGCTGGGAGCGAAGTTCTTTGACAAGAGCAAGTTAAAAGCTTCCTGCGGCTACGCTTTCGACACCCAGACAGTCGGCGATCTCGTTCTGGGCGCGCCCTCGCAGAACTCCATCTCTATCACCATTCATGGCAAGGAAGCTCACGCCGGAGTCGAGCCCGAAAAGGGGATCAACGCCATCCGTATCGCCGCGGAAGCCATCGCCGCCATGCCCCTCGGCAGGATAGATTTTGAGACTACTTCCAATATCGGAATCATCAGCGGCGGAGTGGCTACCAATATCGTGCCGAACCAGGTCGTGATCAAAGGCGAAGCCCGCAGCCACAATCCTCAGAAACTGGCGCAGGTCTGTTCCGATATCCGTCACGCGCTGGATTCCGCCATCGCCAGACACCAGGGAACGACGCATCAGGCAAGCGCGGAGTATCATCAGGAAACCGAATATCACGCCTTCAGGATCCCGGATGATTCTCCCTGCGTTCAGCTTGCCAAAGCCGCTCTCAAAGAAGTGGGCATCGATGCGCGCACCGGCATAGGTGGAGGTGGATCAGATGCCAATATCATCGGTGCCGCCGGCATTCCCATGATCATCTGCGGGACGGGTATGATGCGCTATCACACCGTCGAAGAATATATCGAGATCAAAGACCTGGAAACAGGCGCGGCATTCGTCGAGAATCTGATCAAATTGCACGCCCAGACAAGGTGTTAGGCACATGACAAAGCTCTGTTTGATCGGCTATGGAAAGATGGGACACATGATCGCTGAAATGGCGGAAAGTCATGACTGCGTGGTGGTTTCGACCATCGATCCGACCCAGGGATCCAGCTTTAAAGAGATCACTGCCGAAGCCCTTGCCGACGCGGACGTTTGCATCGACTTCAGCCATCCCGGGGTCGTTCTGAATAATATCCGCGCCACTCTCGCCCTCGGCAGGAACCTCGTCGTGGGAACCACGGGCTGGAACGGCGCTCTAGAAGAGGTCAGGGAACTGACCCTCAGCACCGGAACGGGTCTGCTTTACGGAGCAAACTATTCCATCGGCATGAATCTCTTCAGCAGGATCATCGCCGATGCCTCCTCACTCTTTGACAAATTCCCCGGCTATGACGTCTTCGGCTATGAGATCCATCATCGGCAAAAAGCTGATAGTCCCTCCGGAACGGCTCTGGAACTGTGCGACAAGATCCTCTCCCACAGCTCCCGTAAGGATAGCGCGGTCTATGAGAAACTCAACCGCAGACCGGAATCGCATGAGCTTCACTTTGCCAGCGTCAGGGGTGGAAACGTTCCGGGAACGCACGTCGTGACCTTTGATGCGGAGGCTGACAGCATTGAACTCATCCATCGGGTGCGTTCACGCTCCGGCTTTGCCTCCGGTGCATTGCTCGGTGCGAAGTGGCTCGCCGGCAAGAAGGGCTTCTTTTCCTTTTCGGAAATGATCTCCGAGATCATATGCTGATAGATTTTATCCTAATGCAAGCTCAGGGTAACGACTTCGTTATCCTGGACGGACTGGCTCATGACCTGCCGGAGCTGGATCACAGCCTGCTGGCGCGTGATGTCTGCGAGCGGAGGTTTGGGATCGGAGCGGACGGCTTGGTGCTGCTGCAGAAATCTTTAAAAGGATCCGCGCGGATGACCATCTATAATAGCGACGGTTCGCGTGCCAGGATGTGCGGCTCGGCTCTGCGTTGCGTCTCGCTCCTGCTCTCCCGCAAACTGGGAGAGAATAATTTTAGCCTTGAGACCGATTCCGGGATCAGGGAATCGGAGATCATCGAAGCTGAAGCAGGAGAACTCATCCGGGTGAATATGGGCAAGCCAGTCATCCTCGAGCCGGAACTGCAGGCAGGCAACTTCACAGGAAGCCTGGTGGATGTGGGAAATCTGCACTATGTCGTCTTTACCGAGAGCCTTGAGGACGATCCTCATCTTCGCTACGGCAGCCTGCTTGAGCATCATCCGGCTTTCCCCACGGCTGTGAATGTGCATTTCGTCAAACGTATCAGCGACCGCGAGATCGAGATCAAGATCTGGGAACGCGGCGCGGGTGCGACTTATGCCTGCGGTACGGGTGCTACGGCATCAGTTTGTAGTGGGATCCTGCTGCGTCACTTGGATAATAACGTGCGGGTCAATATGCCCGGGGGTCAGGTCTTGATCAGCCGGCAAGTCCCCTCAGAGGATTATTTCCTCACCGGAGAAGTAAATGAAACTGGATATGGAACATATATATGGAGAACTTAGGCAAATATCTCCACGACCTGAGAGAGGAACGTGGAATCAGCTATAAAAAGATCAAAGCGGAGATGTTCTTCGACGAAGACAAGATCAAACTCCTGGAAGATAATGATCTGGAAGCGCTAGGCGACTATGGCGTCGTAAAATCCTTTATCTTTAACTACGCGCGTTATCTCGAGGCGAACGTCGATGAGGTCATGGCTGAATTCAAGCGCCTGAATCCGGACAAAGCACCGCAAAAGCCCTCATACTATACCATACCCAAAGAGAAGAAGATCATGCTCTCGACGAACTTCCTCTGGACTATCGCCATCATCATAATCGTGCTGATCCTCGGTTCGATCGTCTTCTACGCGGGAAGCAGGGGCTTTCTCAAGGCTCCGGATCTCTTTAGCAAACCCAAAGCTGATTCTGTCAAAACAGCCGGGGTGAAGCCTGAAGCCCAGGAAGAACCCGATTCACTCCGGGCACGCATGCTGCTCCTCACGGAAAGCATGAAACCTGAGATCCAGGAAGATGAAACCAAGCCGAAAAAGGAAAAGCACGACCTCACGACCACCATTCCGGCAGACACCACAGATCACATGGGCAGACTTCTGGGAGACAACCCCGGCAACGTCGATATCCATTAGCTGAGAAAAGGATACACATGAAACAGGAACTTATCCGTAACTTCTGCATCATCGCTCATATAGACCACGGCAAGTCAACTCTCGCCGACAGATTCCTCGAAGTCACGCACGTGATCAACAAGAACACGGAAGTAGCCCAAGTCCTGGACAGCATGGACCTGGAACGTGAGAAAGGAATAACCATCAAGTCCCACGCCATCCGCATGATCCATAACTATAAGGGACAGGATTATATCCTGAACCTGATCGACACACCCGGACACGTGGACTTCTCTTACGAAGTGTCCAGAGCGCTTGCTTCCTGTGAAGGAGCGATCCTGCTGGTCGATGCTTCTCAGGGGATCGAAGCTCAGACGATGAGCAATCTCTATCTGGCGATGGAGAATAACCTCGAAATTCTGCCCGCGATCAACAAGATAGACCTGCCCAAAGCGGACGTGGAAGGCACCGAACACGACCTTATGGAGATCATTGGCTGTGCCCCTGAGGACATCCTCAAGGTCAGCGCCAAAGCCGGAATGGGCATTACCGAACTGCTGGATGCGGTGATAGAGTTTCTTCCGCCTCCGGATGGTGATTCCGAAGCACCCGTGCAAGCCCTTATCTTTGATTCCTATTTTGATATGTACAGAGGCGTCGTCGTCCTGGTCAGACTCTTCGACGGCACGCTGCGCAAGGGCGACAAGATCCGCCTGATGTCCAACGGCAAGGAGTATGACATCGAAGAGATCGGCTGGCTGGGGATCAAGTTCCAGCCGCAGAGCGTCCTTCACACCGGCGAGGCAGGCTATATCATCGCCAATATCAAGGAAGTAGCAGATGCCCGTGTAGGCGATACCATCACTCTGGCTAGAGGCGGGTGCAGCCAGGCACTGCCTGGATTCCAGGAGCCCAAGCCCATGGTTTACAGCGGTATCTTCCCCATCAACGGCGAAGACTACGAGAACCTCGTCGATTCCATGGCAAAGCTCAAGCTGAATGACGCGTCCCTTGTCTATGAGAAGGAAAGCTCCCTGGCGCTCGGTTACGGTTTCCGTTGCGGCTTCCTGGGCATGCTGCATCTCGAGATCGTCAAGGAACGCATGATGCGGGAATACAACATCCCCATCATCGCCACAACTCCAAGCGTCCGTTTTGTCATCAATCTCAAGGACGGAACCCAGATCATCGTCAACAACCCCATAGATTTCCCCGATCCGAACTACATCGAATCCATTTACGAGCCGATCATGGAGACCGAGATCATCGTGCCCACGGACTACATTGGCAACATCATGAAGCTGGCTCAGGAACGCCGCGGCATCCAGAAGAACATCCAGTATATCGACGAGAAGCGTGTCGCCCTGCACTATGAATTACCCCTGATCGAGATCATCTTCGACTTTTATGATAAGCTTAAAACCGTCTCACGCGGTTACGCCTCGCTGGATTACACTTTTCTGGAGAACCGTCCTTCCAACGTCGTCAAAGTGGACATCATGATCAACGGCGAGAAGGTCGATGCCATGAGCTTCATCTGTCACTCGGACAAGGCGCATAGCTGGGGCAAGAGCGTGACCCAGACTCTCTCCGAAGTGATCCCCAGACACCTCTTCAAAATCGCCCTCCAAGCCTCGATCGGCGCCAAGATCATCGCCAGAAGCACGATCAACGCCATGCGCAAGGACGTCCTTGCCAAATGTTATGGCGGTGACGTCAGCCGCAAACGCAAACTCCTCGACAAACAAAAGGAAGGCAAGAAGAAGATGAAGGAGATCGGCTCCGTCAACGTACCGCAGGAAGCTTTCCTGGCTGTGCTCAAGGCTGACCGGGAATAGCCATTGCGTTTCTTCCCGCCGGTTGCAGCCCTCTTTTTACTCCTCTGCGTTCAGCTCTCCGGCGGCATAGTCCTCTCTCAGATCAGGTTCGAGACGAATTTCTCCTCAGATGAGGCTCAGCTTCTACGTCAGAGCGGGTTGATCCAAGGCAGCGAGGTCGAAATGACCGACCTCCTCACCGCCGGAGACAGACTCGCTGAATACCTCAGATCCCAGGGCAGGATATACGTCACGATCGACAATCCCATTGTCACTCCCCTGGAAGCAAACTGCGTCTCAGTCCTCTACGACATCCGCGAACGCGTCTCTTCCGATCAGGTCACGGTTCGGTTCACCGGAATGCGTTATTTCTCGGAGGATAAACTTCGCCAGTTTCTCGTTAGCCCAGCCTCGAAACTCTACAGCCTGGCTGATCTCCCTCAGCTTCTGACCAGAATCACGGATCTCTACACCGAGCGTGGCTATCTCTTCGTCAGCACTGAGCTTCAGGAGCTTGGGCTGGATACCCTTTCCACTGATGCGCGTCTAACCGCCCTGATCAGGATCACCGAAAACAAGCCGATGCGCCTGCAGGAGATCGTCTGCTCGGGCAACGCCCACACCCGTAGCGACGCTTTGATCCGCGCTTCCGGTCTATTCAGCACCAGAATGATCACGCCAGCCCTGCTGAGCAGCGCCGAACAGAAGATCCTTAGCAAGCCCTACATTCGTTCCTGCGTCGTCGAACCATTGAATGACAGCACCATCCTCATCCGGGTCGAAGAGGGCAAAATGACCTATCTGGAGGGTGTCGCTGGATTCAGCCGCGTCGAAGGCAAGACCAGGCTCAACGGACTTGTCACCCTGAAATTCCTCAATCTCTGGGGCAGTGACCGTGCCGTGAATCTCTTTTGGAAACAGATCCCCGGAGGCAGCGGAACCCTTGATCTGAGCTATCACGAATCAGGCTTCGCGCGATATCCCTTCGCCGCCGATCTTTCCCTGAACCGTGTGACCCAGGATTCGACCTGGATAAAAAGCAAGACAGGCCTCGATATCTACTATTACCGCCTGGCACACAAGCTCGGTGTCGAACTCATCAGTGAGGGGATCTCTCCCGGCTACGGCAGACCGACCACGATCGAAAGCTCCAGCAGCAGGAGTCTGGGGGCATTTTGGACCTACAAACAGACCGATCATCCCAAGAATCCCGCCCGGGGCATGGAGAGCGAGCTGCGCTACCGTCTCATCTTCGGCGGAGCAGAAGCGAAGAATGCTCTGGAACTGGATGGCTGGGGCTATATACCTCTCTCCGGCAGATGGACGACTGCGCTGGGACTGCATATCCGCACTCTTGACGCCGAACCGACGCAGGATCATGAACTCTACAAGATAGGCGGCTATGGATCGCTGCGGGGCTATCGGGACGACGCCATAAGCGGCTGGAGACTCGGCTGGGCGAACGCTGAATTGCGCTATCGCCTATCACCGGATTCACGCGCCTATTTTTTCTATGATCAAGGTGCTAACGCAAATCGTGAAAACAGCTTAAATTGGTCTAATCTGAGCTTGGGTTTGGGCATAAAACTTCAGACCAAACTGGGAATTTTGAGCCTTGAGTACGCCTTGGGCTACAACGGTAACACCTTGAACAACATCAACATGGGAATTATCCACGCAGGCATCGACACATCTTTCTAAAAAAAAAGCTTGCCAAATTCCCAGCCTCCCGTAAGATGAACACAATTAAATCAGAATATAGTTGTGAGTAAGGACTGTGTGAAAGTCAGGAAAGGGCTTACGCCTTTTTCAAGGGCTTTCAATAAACAACAACGGCTTAATTATAATGCCAAACCAAAAACCAAAACAAACAGAACTAAAAACCAAAATCAACCCAAATAATAAGGGATTTCACTTATGGAGGAATCAATGAAAAAAGTTCTTTTAATCAGCCTTATCGCTATGATGCTCATCGGCATGCTTATGACCGCTTGCAAACCCAAAGTCGACGCTAACGCTGCTGACACCACCATCACAGAAGCTCCTGCTGTTGTTGACACACCTGTTGTCGCTGACACCACTGTTGCTGCCCCCGCAGCCGCTCCCGCAGCCGCTCCCAAAACCAAATAAGTAAGCATCGCTGAAAATCAAATAGCGCAGTCCTTAAAAAAACGGGTATCCACGGATACCCGTTTTTTGTTGCTCACCAAAAAACACTTCTCGTTCGAACAAGTCTAACTACTCACTCCTTTCATTCTAAATCTATCAATCTAGAATTTCCTGTTCTGATCGGGTTTATCCTTTGTCCCGATCTTGCTTGGATCCCGCACGTCCCGGGTACGATGAGAGTTTGCATACTGGATCACACTCATCCTGAGTGCGCAAGTAGTTCTTCTAAAAGCAGACAAAGCGTCTGCGATCCGGTTCTACGGCGACAGGATGTCGCCGCCACTGACCCTTTCTTTTCTGACTATCATCACCCTATCCTCTCTCTATCATCTTACGTGATGACGTAAGATGATAGAGAGAGGATAGCTCATAGATAACCGAAAAAGCAATGGTAAAGGTCTTGACAAGCAATGTGTATGCAAATTTGTTGGATAAAGAGAAAAGAGTGAGGTTTCTTAATGATGCTTACTGAAGGAACGCCGATCAGGGAATACCGGTTGATTAGTAAACTTTCCCACAGATTGTATAGCCAGATCTGGATCGCTGCTAATATTAACACTGGTAATCAAGTAGCCCTCACAGTTTTCTTATATACTCAAGCTAGTTCTGCTGAGCAATTTCGGAATTTACAGAATAAGACCAATGTTATGAGGAGCTCGACACATCCGAATATTGTCAATGTTATTGATATCTTCATACACGGGGACCAATGTGTTATGGTTATGCAGATCGTGCCTGGAATTAGCCTCAAAGTGTTGATCGCAAGCATCGGTCCTATCCCTTACAAACGCTACAGCAGGATATTTACACAGATACTCGAGGCACTCCATTATATTCATGAACGCGGAATCACCCACAGCGACCTTAAGCCTTCCAATATCATGGTCGACGTTGACCATGACGATACGGTAAAATTGCTTGACATGGGGATCTCTTTAGATATGATACCGTGTCAAACATTTCAATCTGAACCTGAAACCATGACGATTAATTATCTTAGTCCGGAGAGAATCAAGGACTGGAAGAGCTTCGACCACCGCTCGGATATCTTCGGTCTGGGCGTTGTATTGTATGAGATGCTGACCGGAAGTCGACCATTCGGCAGAGATGAGTCAAGCGATTATCAGATCATGTGCGAAATCGTCAATGTTCCCTTACCAGACCCGAGGCAAATATACCCGTATATACCACAGAGAATTATTGGTATCCTGAATAAAATGTGCGAAAAGGATCCGGATCGCAGATTTCAAAGCATCAGAGATGTGCAGCGAGCGTTCTGCGAGCACGATTCAGATTAATTGAAATGGACAAGAAATTTGGTTACGAAAGGCTATTAAGTTGCGAAGCAAACAGAATATCCTGAAGGCTTATTGAGGAGCAACATAGAGTTTAACCGTTCTATCCCGTTTCAGATATTAGATAAATACACAGAAAGTGAGGTTTCAGTATGGTTTTACAAGAGGGTATGCAGATTCGGGAATACCGTTTGATCAGGCAACTTGGAGAAGGTGGGATGGGCATTGTCTGGCTCGCGGACGACATAAATATGGGAAGAAAGATAGCTTTGAAAGTTCTCTTTGACCATCTATCGGCAAATAACGCATTCGTCGAGAGGTTTAAGCAGGAAGCTCGAATTCAATCCAACCTTGTGCATCCAAATATAGTTGACATCTATGCATTTTTTATCTATGAGGATTCATATATCATTGTAATGCAGTATGCTCCTGGTATAAGCCTCAGTGAATTGATCGCCAAAGTCGGACCGATCCCTTTCGAACGTTGTAGGAGGATATTTTTACAACTCCTTGAAGCTCTTTGGCACACACACGAAAAAGGGATAATCCACCGTGACTTAAAACCCTCGAACATAATGATCGATGTTAACAATGACGATGCTGTAAAGGTTATGGACTTCGGCATAGCCAAAGCTTTTACCGACCTGCATTTGACTAAAACCGGTTCACAAGTGGGTACCCTCTTTTACATGAGCCCTGAGCAAATCAAGGACTCTAGAAACATTGATAACCGCTCTGATATATACAGTCTTGGTATCGTTCTTTATGAAATGCTGACAGGTCGTAAACCTTTCGATACAGATACCGACAGCACTTTTGATATCCAAAGCAAGATCGTCTTCGAGCCACTTCCCGACCCAACAATTATTTACCCATATATCCCCTCTAGTATAGTGCAAGTCCTCAACAAAATGTGTGAAAAAGATCCTGCGAACAGATTCAGTAGCATAAATGAGATACAAAAGGTGTTAAAGGGACAAATTCCTGTACCGTCGATATCACAGATTCGTGCAGAGCCCCAGATAAAAACAAAATCTACCCAAGATGATAGTATTGGTTATTTAAACAGAAAACTTCTTGCAAAAGGTTTTATTTTATTAACATTAGCTATTATGATGGTGGTGTATATTCTAGCTTCTAGAAAACCTGAAGTTGATTTTACTGCTGCAGACACCATGATGACTGAAGCTCCTGCTGTTGTTGATACACCTGCAGTGGTTGACTCCACGATTTCCCCATATTGGAGCTACTAGACATTATCAGACAGAAATAACTTGACTGTGAATCTGCGCAAACATATTTTGACCCAATCTATGGGTGTTCTACTC
>DAOPZE010000090.1:0-10760 GCA_035353255.1 Candidatus Cloacimonadota bacterium | reverse complement strand
GGATTCTTCCTGTTTATTGCCGAACCTGACCCCTCTGATAACCAGGATGTGATCAACAAACGCTTTACTCTGATCATTGACCGCTCGGGCAGTATGGGCGGCACAAAGATCGTGCAGGCTCGCAACGCGGCGACTTACATTGTCAATCATCTCAATCCGAATGATCTCTTTAACATCGTTTCTTTCGCTACCGATGTGTCAACTTTCCGCCCCGGGCATGTGGAATTCACCACGGAGAATAAGTTAGCAGCTCTAAGCTATATCTCCGGGTTAAATGCCTCGGGAGGTACAAACATCTCCGGTTCTTTCTCCACCGCAGTACCCCAGTTTGCCAATGCCAGCAGTGAAGAAGCTAACATCATCATCTTCTTCACTGATGGCGAAGCAACCGCCGGGATCACGAACTCAGCCCAGTTACGGGCTCATATCACAAACCTGATCAGCCAGATCGATGCGCCGATCAATCTCTTTAACTTCGGAATTGGTACCGATGCCAACGTCCAGCTCCTGACCCAGATGGCTGCGGACAATGGTGGTATCGCCCAGTTTCTTGGCAGCGATGAGCTTGAGGCAGCTATAACAGGGTTCTACAATATCATCGCCAATCCAGTTCTGATCCATCCAACGATCAGTTTCCAGGGTCCCGGAGAGATCACAGAGGTCTATCCCGATCCCCTGCCAAATCTCTATCTGGGTTCGCAAATGCTCGTAAGCGGCAGATATTCCTGGGGCGGCAACACCGTAATCGGCTTACATGGGCAAACCTATCAAAACCAGGTAACCTATGATTATACGGTACCATTTGCCGATTCTCTGGTCATCGCCCGCCAATTCCTGACCAAAATCTGGGCAAAGCTGAAGATCGAACATCTACTGGTGTTGTATTACAACTTCCCTGAGGATTCCGCGGAAGCACAGTCTTACCGTCAGCAGATCGTCGATGTGAGCATGGCTTATGGCGTGATCTCACCCTTCACCAGCTTCCAGGGCGGAAGCGGAGGTGGCGGAGGTGGTGGTGGCGGAGGCGGTACTGACATCGAAGATGATGTCGATGCCGGTCTTATCCCTGCACCGTATGTTTTAAAAGGTAATTTCCCAAATCCTTTTAACCCCGAGACCACGATCAGTTTCTCTGTGGCAAAGGATGTGGACAAACAAGTCAGGATCAAGATCTACAACCTGCGGGGACAAGTGATAAGGGTACTGGGATTGCGCGTTGATGCCAAAGGCGATTATGAGATCGTTTGGAATGGTAAGGATCAGCAAGGGGGCATCGCTCCCAGCGGAGTATATTTCTACGTTATCGATTTCGGTGATGCCCAGCTAACCGGGAAGATGACCCTGACCAAATAGTATAATCCCGACTCATTGCAGGATATTTAAACTGGGCGGATCTTCGTGATCCGCCCATTTGTTACTGCTCGACAGCGCATCTGTTCAGATCAATTATATCCTACGTCGGATTTTATTCCTTGACATCCAGACTTTATCTGCTGAGCATGCCGCATGCTGAATCACGATTTAAAAAAGAGGTTCCATATGCAAAAAGCGTTAATTCTAATGTTTGTGATCACCTTTACCTTGGGGCTTAGCTCCTGTAATCTCTTCAACAATGACGACGATCCCGAGGTCTTTACCGGCGGTTCCGTCACGGAAGTGACATTTCTGGTTTCAAGCCCGCATAGCGTGACGCTGAACTGGGTCGAGGATTTCGCCGATGAGGATGGTTTCTATATCGACCGTCAGATCTGGGACGGTGGCTGGCAGGAATGGGAACGTAAGATATTGGTCGTCGGGCAGGATTTCCATACCGCGATCGATACCACTGCCATCATGGGATCATCATATCGTTACAAAGTGTATGCTTACAAAGGAAATGCCGAGTCGGACGAACAGCTGTGGGATTACAATTTCTGGCTTCCCTATCCCCTGAATCCTGATTACGATTTTTCCTGGAGCAATCCCACCAGAATCCGTTTCTTCTGGTCAAATCAAGCGCCATGGGCAGACAGCATAGTCGTCGCCAAACAGCTCGAAGGTCAGGCTTGGGTTGGCCGTTATTCAGTACTTCCCGGTGCCGCGACAGAATATACCGATACGGACTATGACGTGACGCAGACCGCCACCTGGGGATTTACTGCCTATTACCAAAATCAAGTTTCTCAGCAATCACGGATCACTATGGTCGCGCCGTAAGTTCTTCTTCTGGCGTATCTTGATCCCCGTCTTATGGCGGGGATCTTCATTTTGTGCCCAGTTTTTTTCTAAGCATGGAGTTCAAAGCGCCGTAACTAGTCTTGGATCGATATCAAGTCTTGAAGGGCGATTTGGACTTCATGCGATCAGTTGCAACACCGTGCCGTAACATGCTGCCGGTGAACGTTTTGAAGTCCAAGGCGGCGCTAAGAAGAGTTATCAACGTAAAGAGTGTTTAGCCGCCTTGAACTCCAAACTCAGATCCGCTTTGAACCCCAAACTCAGATCCGCCTTGAGCTCAAAACTATGATCAGTATCCACTGCCTTGCGCTCCAAATGCTAACTAACTTTACCGCTTTGATTTCCGGCTATCACCTCTCTATCCTCTCTCTATCATCTTACGTCATGACATAAGATGATAGAGAGAGGATATCAGTAAGACACTCAGGAAATGAGGGGAAAGCGAAAGGGGAACAAAGGCGTCCCTGAAAGCCGTATCGGAGAGTCGCGCGCGCTCCGGTTTCGGAGGCTCCGGCTGTGTTCCCTATAGCAAAAGCCTCACTTTTACTTATACTATCAGAAAAGAGTTGACCGAAAATCCGCAATTAATAGATGTGGATAAACCCAATAACGGTATTATAGGGGATTTATAATGAAAACGACGCTAGTTTCCCGGTCCAGGATGAAGATCCTGCTTCTGCTTTTGGCAGTATCTGCGTTAGCGGCTTGCAGCGGACTCAAGGCTCAGCCGAATAATGACGATTTCGATCTGGTCAAGGGTTATCAACTGCCCGAAACTGCCGTGCCCTTGTCCGATGTTCAGGAAGTTGTCGTTCTGCCGCAAGGCGCGACTCAAGCCGATATGCGGGATGCTCCGAGATATATGAAATATGAGAACAAACTCTTTACCGGTACGACCTATGAGCGTTATGACAATGGGAAACTGGCAAGAGTTCAGAACTTTAAGGATGGTATCCTGGATGGACCCAGCTACGTCTGGTATCCTAACGGTGTTCCCCAAATGTACGTCAACTACAGGCACGGTCAATTGAACGGGCGTTTTCTGGGCTGGTATATGCATGGCGGGATCCTCTATGACATGGTGATCAACAATTCCGGCTATGCCGGCGACTTTATCGACGATGACCGCTCCATGGATTCAGGTGAAACTGAAGAAGGAGAAGGCGACGCAAGGGTTAATGAAGGTGACTAAGACAGCAAAAACCGCGAACATTCAGCTTGATTCCTTCATGACAATGAAGCACGAAGGGCGGAAGATCAGCATGATAACCGCCTATGATTATGCCATGGCGAAATGCGTGGCAAGTTCGAACGCGGATCTGATCCTCGTGGGTGATAGCCTGGGCATGGTCGTGCTCGGTTATGACAACACCCTGCAAGTGACGATCGAAGACATGGTCTATCACTCCGCTGCAGTTCGCCGTGGAGCGCCCAACTCATTTATGATCATAGATATGCCCTATATGAGCTATCACCTCGGTGCCAAACAGGCAAAGGAAAATGCCGCCAAACTTCTTGTCAGTGGAGCCGCGAATGCCGTCAAACTTGAGGGCGGAAGCGTTTCCAGAGTCGATGCCATCAAGGCGATCGTGGATTGCGAGATCCCCGTCTGCGCCCATATCGGGCTGACGCCTCAATCGGTCTTCAGGATAGGTGGCTACAAGGTGCAGGGAAAGACGGCAGCGGAGCATGAGGTTTTGCTGGCGGAAGCGCTGGCTGTCGAAGCAGCAGGAGCCTTTATGCTTGTTTTGGAAGGTATCCCGGAACTTCTGGGCAAGGAGATCACCGAACTGGTTAAGATACCCACGGTCGGAATAGGCGCGGGAAGATACACGGATGGTCAGGTGCTCGTCTGCAACGATCTTCTGGGCTATTCTGACATGCAACCGAAATTCGTGAAGCAATATGCCGGGCTGAACGCCGGGATCATCGACGCCATCGATCGCTATTCATGCGAGGTGAAAAGCGGAGAATTCCCCACCGCTGAATATGTATATTACCCAATATCAAAAGAATAAAGGATTTTACCATGAATGAGAGATATGAACAAAAAGAGACAATGAGCCCGGAAGAGAAATTCCATGCCATAGCTAATTTGAAGGACGCGCTCGAGGATAACTTCATCAGCCTAGGTCAGTTACTCTCGGAGATCAAGAGAGCCAAGCTTTATAGATTCAAGGGCTACGAAAAGTTCAAGGATTTCATCGAAGGTGAATATGCTTTGAGCGGATCTCTCGCCGGGAAGCTGGTGCAGAGCTTTGATTTCTTTATCGAAGAAATGGATATGGATGAAGCCACAGCCAAGGAGATCGGGCTGGATCGCCTTTCGATGGTGCGCCCCCTGATCGCCAAAGCCGAATGGAAAGAACGCGAAGAGTGGATCGAAAAAGCCGGCGCAATGCCGACCAAAGATCTGCGCGATCACATCAAAGAGATCAAGAAACAGGAAAAGAACGAAGACGTCGATCTGAAGACCGTCCTCGTCGATCAATATATGGAGAAAATGCTTACATGGTTTAATTGTTCAGGCAAGGAGCTTCAATTCAAGCTCGCTCTGTTCTTCCAGGATGCCGATCTTGAACACGTGAAAAAGGTCGTTAAAGAACGCCAGCGTCAGTTCGAGATCGAGCAGCACCAAACGAAGGAGTAACAATCAATGAAGCAAATGAAGATACTATGGGTGGATGACGAGATAGAACTCCTGAAGCCCTTCATCATGTTCCTCGAGGAACGCAATTACCTTGTTGACACCTGTAACAACGGTAGCGATGCCGTGGAGAAGGTCGTCGATAATAAATACGATCTGGTCATCATGGATGAAATGATGCCGGGCATGGATGGTCTCACGACCCTGCAGGAGATCAAACGGACTCACCCCTCGCTGCCTATCGTGATGGTCACCAAGAGCGAGGAGGAAGGTTTGATGAATAAAGCCATCGCCTCGCAGATCACCGACTATCTGATCAAGCCTATCAATCCGAGTCAGATCATAATGGCGATCAAGAAGATATTCCAGGCAGACGAGATACGCGCCAATCAGATCGGCGAGCAGTATTCCCAATACATCGCGCAATTGAACCAGAGGCTCTTTACTACGCCAAACTGGGAAGAATGGGCAGATATCTATCGCGAGATGGCGCAGTGGGAACTCAAGATCGATGAGGTCAACGACGAAGGACTGCGTCAGACGCACTTTCTGGAGAAGCGTAATTGTAATACTGAGTTCACGAACTACGTGGAGCGCAATTACAAGGAATGGCTCCGCACCGATGACCGTCCTAACCTCTCCTTTGACGTGATCTCGCAGTACATCGCACCGAACTTTGAAGAGCACGTGCCGATCTATTTCATCATCATAGACTGCATGCGGCTCGATCAGTATCTCTCGATCCAGCCGTTCATTCAGGAGCTCTTCGACGAAGAGCTGAACCTCTATTACTCGATCCTGCCGACGGCTACGCCGTACTCGCGCAATTCGATCTTCAGCGGTCTGCTCCCTATAGATATTGCCAAGCGGTTCCCGGAATACTGGGTGACCTCCAATGAACTGGACAACAGCAGAAACCGTAATGAACATCAGCTCCTGGACGAGCATATCACGGAACTTGGCTATAACCTCGATCCCAGCTCCAAGTACGTCAAGATCTTCAACATGGAAGAAGGCAACTTCGTTCTGCGTAAGATCGAGACCTGGAACAAGGAAAACCTGGTCATTCTGGTCTATAACTTCCTTGATCTGCTGGCACATCACCGTTCACGGGATCAGATACTTCAGGAGACCATCCCGCACGAGGAAGGACTGCGCGCCTTTACCAAGCACTGGTTCCTGCATTCCTCGCTCTACGAGGCGCTGAAGCTGATCGCCAAGCAGGACGCTATCGTGGTGATCACCACCGACCACGGCTCCATCAAGGTCAACCGTGCGACTCAGGTGATCGGAGACCGCGACACCTCCGTGACCGTCCGCTATAAAGAAGGCAAGAACCTTACCGCGAACGACCGTCATGCTCTCTTCGTGAAGAAGCCCGTCGAATACGGTCTGCCCACCAAGAGCATCGTGGACAACTTCATCTTTGCCAAGGATGACTATTACTTCGTCTATCCCAATAGCTACCATCAATACCAGAGGCAGTACAACGGCACCTTCCAGCACGGAGGAGTCTCCATGGAAGAGATGATCCTGCCGGTTGCCACCTGCCGTAGCAAAGGGACTAAGTAACGTCCCGGAAAGTATCATGAAACAGACGATCGTCTTGCGTACCGAACAGGATACCATAGACTTAGCTGCCTATATAGCTCCGCTCCTGGCACCGGGAGACATCCTTTGCCTGAGCGGAGACCTGGGTAGCGGCAAGACTTTCTTCACCAAGGCACTGGGCAGAAACCTTCATATAACCGAGGAGATAGACAGCCCTTCCTTTGTCTTGCTCAAGGAATACTATTCCGGGAAATACCCCTTCTATCACCTTGATCTTTACCGGCTCAAGCATGAGGAAGAACTTCTCGATCTGGGCATCCTGGATATGATAGACAGCGGGATAACCGTGATCGAGTGGCCTGAGCTGGCGAAAAACATATTACCCTATCAGGGCTTCGATCTGGATTTTATATTTGACGGCACCCACAGAGAGGTGACGATCACGCCTCCGGCACGGGTGGAGGATTCCTTCGCCCCCTAAACGAGCCCCGAACCTAAGTGTATAAGGAGCAGCTATGCAGCTTGCAACTTGGATCACCGTAGCGATCTCCATCGTGCTCATCGTGGCATTGGAGCTTTTCGGTAAGAAACAGGAACGTCATCTGGCAGTTTTGGGAATCAGCTTTGTCATCGGTCTGGCGATATTGGGAACCTTTATCGTCCAGAGCAGACAGACTGAAAAGACCCTGCACGTCGTCGGTTATGCCACCAAACCCTTCGTCTCCGACCTCGTGAAGTGGAACGTCACCATCACCCGCAATTGCAGTCCGGATATGATAGGAGAGACGACCGCAGCCGTTTACCGGGACACTCAGACTTTCAAGCAGCATCTGCTGGACAAGAAGATCCCCGAGAAGGACATAGACATCCAGCCGGTTTACAGCATGCAGGTGACGGATCGCGACGGCAATATCGTTTCCTACACTATGTCTCAGAACGTCTATGTGATCTCTACGGACATGACCACTATCGAGGATATGTCCATCAATCCGGCGTTCTTTGCCGAGAAAGGCATCGTGATCAGCAATTCCAACCTCGGTTACTATTACACCAAGCTTCCCGAGCTGAAGAAAGCTCTCCTTTCGGAAGCCACCAAAGATGCCGTAGCACGCGCCAAAGAGATCACCTCCGCGTCGCGTAACAAAGCGGGCAAGATCATCAATGCCCGTGCCGGAGTTTTCCAGATAACGGAGCCCTATTCCACGGAAGTCTCGGACTATGGCCAATATAATACCGCAACCAAGAACAAGCATATATCGGTCACGCTTACAGCTGATTTCAGTCTGAAATAGTTTCCAGCGTCGGGAACAACCCCTCGCGAACAGTAGTGATAGCTTCAAGTTCCCTTTAAGGAGGAATTATGAAACGCATTTCGTTGCTTATAGTTGTATTACTGCTCCTGGCGGTCCTTTTTGCCCAGAGCGGGCTGAAGAAGAATTCCATCAGCGGCACTGTATTTGGTGAGAACGGCAAGCTGGTGCCCAAGGCAAAGATCGAGGCCTATCTGGACAACCAGCGCGTGGAACAGACCAAAACCGACCTCAAGGGCTGGTTCATGTTCCTGAATCTGGAGCAGGGCTCATATCGTATTGACGTCACAGCCAAAGGCTACGAACCATACTACGTGGAGCTTGAGCTGGGAGAAGGCGCTCCGGAAGTGCTGAGTATCCAGCTGACGCCCACACCCCGCAAGGTAAAACCACAAATAGCCCCCAAGCCCCCCAAAGAGAAGACCCCCCACAAGCGTGACAGCCAGACTGCTACAGCCATTGGTAATGCCACGTATGAGACCGTCGACGGAATGGCTGCCTACAGCGCAGGCTATGCTTCGGGAATGGGTGGCTACGTCAGCCTGGACGAAAGCTATCCTCCTTTCAACACCGAGGATTACAGCTCCATCAACCAGAACATCTATCACAGTCCCCTGACGGAACCGCTTTCCACCTTCTCCATCGACGTGGATACCGCGACCTATTCAAACGTCAGACGCATGCTGAATAACAGTGAATTGCCTCCTCCAAACATGATCCGCATCGAGGAGATGGTCAATTATTTCGATTACGACTATCCAAAACCGAAGGATGAACGCCCGTTCTCGGTTTACACCGAACTGGGAGTCTGCCCCTGGAACAACGACCATCAGATTGTCCACATCGGTTTGCAAGGCAAGACTTTGGACATGAGCACCGCCGTGCCTTCAAACCTCGTCTTCCTTATCGACGTCTCCGGCTCCATGGAAGCGGAGAACAAGCTGGGCTTGGTGCAGCGTTCGCTGAACCTGCTCGTGGACAACATGCGCGCCGAAGACCGGATCGCCATCGTTGTCTATGCTTCCAGCACAGGCTTGGTTCTGCCCTCGACACCCGGAAGTGAGAAAGCCACAATCAAGGAAGCGATCAACCGGCTGACCGCTGGCGGAAGCACCGCAGGCGGAGCAGGGATCCAGCTTGCCTACCAGACTGCCGAAGGAAACCTGATCAAGGAGGGGAACAACCGCGTTATCCTCTGCACGGACGGTGATTTCAACATCGGTCCGTCCTCCGATGCCGCCATGGAAGAACTCATCGTGGGAGAGCGCAACAAAGGTATCTTCCTGACGGTTCTCGGCTATGGCATGGGAAATTACAAGGATAACAAGATGGAAACCCTTGCCGATAAAGGCAATGGCAACTACGCCTACATCGATACCATCCTCGAAGCGCAGAAGGTGCTGGTCAATGAGATGTCCTCGACGCTCTACACCATCGCCAAGGACGTCAAGATCCAGGCGGAATTCAATCCCGCGCACGTTCGCGGCTATCGCCTGATCGGCTATGAGAACCGCCTCCTGCGCACTGAAGACTTCAAGGATGACAAGAAGGATGCCGGCGAACTCGGCGCGGGACATACCGTGACAGTGCTCTACGAGATCATTCCCATCACCTCGCAGGAAAAGGTTGCCGAACTGGATTCTCTCAAGTACCAGCAGATCAAGATCCCGGAAGGCGCCAAGGCATCCCCTGAGATCATGACCATCAAGCTGCGCTACAAACTCCCCGACAGCGATACCAGCGTTCCCATGGAAACCCCGGTTTACAACAAGGTTCTGGATATCAAAGAGACGAGCGACCGCTTTCGCTTTTCAGCCTCTGTCGTTGGCTACGGCATGATGCTCCAGGGATCCGAATTCAAGGGAAAGCTAGACTGGAAGATGGTTCGCGAGCTTGCTAACGGCAGTATCGGCGAGGATAAGTATGGCTATCGCAAGGAGTTCCTCACTCTGATCGAGAAAGCCGCGCTACTCCAGAAATAGCACTCTGACAAGGATGTTTTGACGTAAATGTTTGGCTGAGCTGATCTTCTGGTACACAGTGGTCACTCAGCCAGGCTTTTAGTAGATACTATGTTTAAAAAAGCGGATGTAAGGATTTGGATCTCGCACGTCTCGTGTACCTGGGAAGCAAGTGAGGTGTGCGATCTTGTACGGGCGACATCCTGTCGCCTGTGATGCAGCCTTGTAGTGGCGACATCCTGTCGCCTATCATCCAGTTGTCTCTTGCAGTTTTGCCTTCGGCTGAACCAGACAGGATGACTGCGATCCGGTGGGTCAGCGACGGGATGTCGCTGATACTTCTCGCCCGATCATCTTGCTAACCTCTCTCTATCATCTTACGTCATGACGTAAGATGATAGAGAGAGGATAGGGTGGTGATGGTCAGAAAAGAAAGGGTTAACCTCAGAAATATGCAAGTGTCTTCCACATGGGACATTTCTCTTTTCTCTTTCCTTCCCTCTGTAGCTTTTTGTGAGCTTCCTCCTGCATTTAGGCTACTGTGTTGATCCCCTTTCACTGAGCATAGAAAAAACCTCCGTATCAGAGGAAAACTCTTGACCGGAGGTTGTTATTCTGCTCTGTTTATTATCTCGCTTAGAAGCCTAATCTCCGTTTGATATTGAAGCCCAGATGCAATTCACCCTTGCTGTCCGCGCCGAGGGAGTGACCCGCTGTGTTGAAATGATATGGGTCGTTACCCAGGCTGAAAATAAAACTGTGTCCATAGGTATCGAAAGCAACACCGAAGGCGAAAGCGCTGTGATGTCCGACGACATATGCGTTGTCCGACGAGTTTTCGTCATTCAGCAGAGGATAGTATTCGCCCAGCAGACTCAGATCGTCCGTGATCATGATCTGGGTTCCCAAACCTGCGGCAAGTCTCTGATAATAGGTGTTGTATCCGGCGTTCAAAGTGAAGATCATCCGGTTCCAGATCGGTTTGTTTTGGGCGGAAAGCATGATACCAATATCAGTTGCCCTCTTTGTGGAAAGATTCTTCACGAATGAAGCGGCAGAGACGTCAAGCTGAGC
>DAOPZE010000089.1:0-10760 GCA_035353255.1 Candidatus Cloacimonadota bacterium | reverse complement strand
CTCTATCATCTTACGTCATGACGTAAGATGATAGAGAGAGGATAGCCGGATGATAAGGATCATCTACCCGGTGAAGCAGAAGAGCAAAGAAACTTGATTCAACGAGAGGACCCAGATGTATCCATGTCTCCGCGCTTCTGTGCTTACGCGCTAAACATTCTTCGCTGCCAGAGCAACTAGGAAATCGAAGATAAGTTTGCGATGCCCAAGGTCGGTGATACGTTCGGGGTGCCACTGGATGCCCAGGAGCATGGTCTCGCGGGAG
The DNA here is from genome assembly GCA_035353255.1 of Candidatus Cloacimonadota bacterium. Taxonomy (GTDB): domain Bacteria; phylum Cloacimonadota; class Cloacimonadia; order Cloacimonadales; family Cloacimonadaceae; genus PHBP01. The sequence goes on along the minus strand of DAOPZE010000089.1, from coordinate 10,495 downwards.
TGCTCGAGAGCCTCGATGCCGCCGTCCAGGGAAAAGGCTGCCGGGGTCAGGTCATTGCCGATATGGGCAGGATCCACTGCCTGATGATGGTTGGAATTGGCGATGATATCCGGGATGGGAAAGATCTCTTTTAGCCAGCGGCTGTTGCTAATGCGGACGGGGTGGTACTTCTCACCGAAGTGATAATCGAGGTTGTCGATATGTTGGATGAGTTTACCACCGAAGTAGATATTGATGAGTTGCATCCCGGCACAGATACCCAGGAGGGGTTTATCCAGTTCCATGACCAGTTCCATGAGGAGTCTGTCGGAGATGGCACGGTGCATTTCCATCGGTTCGGTTTTGGGATGGAGCTCTTCGCCATAGAGCCTGGGTGGATAGTCCATGCCGCCGATGATGATCAGGGCACCCGCCATTTTGAGGTATTGACGCAGTACTTCCTTGTCATCGCTGCAGGGGATGAGAAGCGGCAAGGCGCCATGGTCGTAGAGCGCTTGCACGTAAGTATCCCGGATGTGATATTGCATGTAGGTGCCAAGCTGCATATAGTTCATGCTGATGGCGACGATCGGTCTGGTCATAGTCCCCCCTTAAAGGAAAGGGGAGACTTTCTCAAGCCTCCCCTCATGGAATCGTATATTATTGTTGAGACATTTTCTTGTATTGTTCCCAGCGTTCCTTGATGAATATCTCGGAAGCTTTCTTGAAGGCTTCGGAGCGTTCCGGGAAGATCTTGGCGAGGCCGCTGTAGCGCTTCTCGCCTTCGAGGAAGTCGATCACGCTGGCAGTGGGTTCTTTGCTGTCCAGAGTGAAGGGATTCTTGCCCTGGAGTTTGTTCAGCGGATTGTAACGGTAAGTGATCCAGTAACCTGATTCGACCGCTTTCTTCTCCTGCTTCTGCGACATGCTCATATCGATGCCGTGGTTGATGCAGGGAGCGTAGGCGATGATGATCGAAGGTCCGGGATAGGCTTCGGCTTCTTTGATCGCCTGGAGCGCCTGGTTCTTATTGTAGCCCATGGCGATGGAGGCGACATAGACGTAGCCGTAGCTCATCATCATCATGCCGAGGTCTTTCTTGTTGGTGTTCTTACCTGCTTCCGCGAAACGGGCGATGGAACCGAGAGGAGTGGACTTGGAGGCCTGACCGCCGGTATTGGAATAGACTTCGGTATCCAGCACGAAGACGTTGATGTTCTGATTGGATGCCATCACGTGGTCGAGTCCGCCGTAGCCGATGTCATACGCCCAGCCGTCACCGCCGAGTGCCCAGACCGACTTCTCGATCAGGTAATCCTGCAGTTCGATGGCTCTGCGGACGTATTTGCGGCAGCCGTCACAGGCGTCGTTCAGAGCCTTGGGAAGGAGCGCCTTGATCTTGGCTGAGTTTTCCTTGGCTGTGGCATCGACGTCGTTCCAGTGCTCGAGGGCATAGCCGAAGGCTTCCTTGAGCGCGGAGTCAATGGTCTTGGTCATGAGGGTTTCGATCGCTCCCTTGAGGAGTTTGCGGTGGGAATTGAGCGCGAGACGCATACCAAATCCGTATTCCGCGTTGTCTTCAAAGAGGCTGTTCGCCCAGGCGGGACCCTTGCCTTCCTGATTCTTGGCGTAAGGGATGGTCGGGAATGTTCCACCCCAGATTGAGGAGCAGCCCGTGGCATTGGCGATGATCATACGATCGCCGAAGAGCTGAGTCAACAGCTTGATATAGGGTGTTTCACCGCAACCGGCACAGGCGCCGGAGAACTCGAGGAGAGGCTGCTTGAACTGGCTGCCCTTGACGGTGTCTTCCTTGAAGTTGGCAAGCACGTCGCCGGGAAGTTTGTCGAAGAACTCATAGTTTGCTTGTTCACCCGCGGCGCGTTCATCTTCGATGGGTTTCATGACCAGCGCGGCTTTCGGGCATTCGTTGACGCAAACGCGGCAGCTCTGACAATCATCGATGTAGGTCTGGATCTTATATTGGTAGCCTTCCGCACCGGTGGCTTTGATGGTGTTGAAGGATGCGGGGGCGCCTTCGAGGCTCTCTTCCTTGATCAGCTTGCTACGGATCGCGGCATGGGGGCAGACGAAGGAGCATTGGTTGCATTGGATGCAGTTCTCAGAGATCCAGTGCGGTACCGCAGGAGCGACGCTGCGCTTCTCGAGCTTGGCGGTCCCGGTCTCGACATAGCCGTCCAGAGGCATCTCGGAAACCTTGATCTGGTCTCCCATTTCCCGCATGATCGGCTCGATGACCTGCATCACGAAATCATTGGATCCATCCGGAACGAGCTTCTTGGCAGGAGTGTTGCAGGCAGGAAGCATCGCAGGGATCTCGATCTGTTTGAGGGCTTCGTTGACTCTATCCACGGCGTCGAGGTTCATCTTCACGACTTCGTCGCCCTTTCTGCCGTAGGTCTTTTTGATTGATTCTTTGATAAGCTGGATGGCTTCTTCACGATCGAGCACGCCACTGATGAGGAAGAACGCGGTCTGCATCACGGTGTTGACGCGTCCGCCAAGTCCTACTTCCTCGGCGATCTTGAGACCGTCAATGTTGTAGAACTTGATCTTGCGGTCGATGATGATCTGTTGCATCTCGCAGGTGAGATGATCGAAGGCTTCTTCGCTGCTCCAGAATGAATTAAGCAAGAATACTCCATTCTCCTTGATCCCGCCCAGGATGTCAAATCTGCCAATGAATGCCTGGTTGTGGCAGGCGACAAAATCTTCCCTGGTGACGAGATATTGGGAGTGGATCGGGGTCTTGCCGAAGCGAAGATGGCTTCGGGTGATACCACCGCTCTTCTTGCTGTCGTACTGGAAGTAGCCCTGAACGAAGAGATCTGTGTGGTCGCCGATGATCTTTATGGAGTTCTTGTTCGCGCCGACCGTGCCATCGGAGCCCAAGCCCCAGAACTTGCAACTGATCGTGCCCGCGGGCAGGGTGCTGATGACTTCTTCTATCGCCAGAGAAAGGTGAGAGACATCGTCTTCGATACCAACGGTGAAGCCGTGGAATCCTTTCTTGTCCAAGTGCTTGTATATCGCCAGAACCATGCTGGGGGTGAATTCTTTCGAAGACAGACCGTATCTGCCGCCAATGATGAAGAGCTCAGGCATGTCCTTGAGGGCTGTGACAACGTCAAGATAGAGCGGCTCGCCGATGGAACCCGGTTCCTTGGTGCGATCGAGTACGGCGATCTTCTTCACGGACTTGGGCAGAGCAGCCTTGAAGGCATCGACGTCGAAGGGACGATAGACGCGGACTTTGACCAGTCCGAGCTTCATGCCGCGTTCACGGTTGAGGAAGGAGATCGTTTCTTCGATCGTCTCGCAACCGGAGCCCATGGCAACGATGATAGATTCAGCTTCGGGGTGGCCGACATAGTCGAACAGCTTGTAGCTTCTGCCGATCTTGGCAGCGACTTGATCCATGGTCTCCTGGATGATGCCGGGAGCTTTCTGATAATGCAGGTTGCTCGTCTCACGACCCTGGAAATATACGTCCGGAGCCTGCTGTCCAACCTTCATACGGGGATGGTCAGGATTCAGAGCGCGCTGACGGAAAGCTTCGATGAGCTCGCCGTCGTCCAGTTCCGCCATGGTCTCATAATCTATTACTTCTATCTTCTGCAGCTCGTGTGAGGTGCGGAAGCCGTCGAAGAAGCAGAGGAAGGGGATCGAGGTCTTCATGGTAGCAAGCTGGCAAACCAGCCCGAGGTCCATGACTTCCTGAACGCTGTTGCAGGCAACCAGAGCATAGCCTGTGTTGCGGGCGGACATCACATCGGAGTGATCACCAAAGATCGAGAGGGATTGTGCCGCCAAACTGCGGGCGGTGACGTAAAAGACTGTGGGCAGCATCTCGCCGGCGATCTTATGCATTGCGGGAAGCATCAGCATCAGACCCTGGGAGGCTGTGAAAGTAGTGGTGAGCGCACCGGCGGAAAGCGAGCCGTGAACCGCTCCCGCGGCTCCTGCTTCAGATTGCATTTCGATCACATCGACCGTCGTGCCGTTCATATTCTTTCTGCCATCGGAAGCCCAGGCATCCGCAAGCTCACCCATAGTAGAGGATGGCGTGATCGGGTAAATCGCGGCGACCTCATTGAAGGCGTAAGCAACGTGCGCTGCCGCGGTATTTCCGTCCATCGTGGCTTTTTTCTGTGTAGCCATGTGTAACTCCTTGTATCGTATATTTATAACAAAAGCTTCAATTTCAGTCAAGAGAATCCATAAGCACTTTTCTGTCAACGTATTTCAGGATTAGCCGGAGGGAATCAGGCTCAATGCCTGACCGATAATGCCCTCTTACCTGATATTCAGAGCTTTCTCCGACACCTTGTCGTTTCTCCGCTACTCTGCCACACAGATATTTAGAATCCTAAGACGAAAAGATTGACAAAATGACCACTATCTCGTAACTTAGCAACTTAGATGTTTTTCAAGGAGTTAACCATGTCTGATACATATTTGATAAAAGCCGGAACGATCCTCACTTTTGACACGGAGCGTCCTGTCATCAAGAACGAATGCATCCTGATCGAGGGCGGGAAAGTCCTGCAGATCGCTCCGGAAGCTGATTTTGCCCTGATCGCCTGCGAGCGCATCGATGCCACGGACAAGATCGTCATGCCAGGTCTGATCAACGCTCATCACCATTTCTATTCCACCATGGTCACCGGACTGGGCAAGGCTGCCCCTTCGGCAAACTTCCAGGAAGTGCTGGAGAATCTCTGGTGGCGCCTGGACAAGAAACTCCTCGCTGAGGACAATTACTACAGTGCTCTGGTCTCGATCCTCACCGCCATCCGCAAAGGCACGACCACGATCATCGATCATCACGCTTCACCGTTTTCTGTATCAGACTCGCTGTTCCGCATAGCCAGAGCGGTCTCGGAGACCGGCATCCGTGCCAGCCTCTGTTATGAGGTTTCAGACCGCGACGGAGAAGCCATTACTGCCGAAGGTATCACCGAGAATGCCGATTGGATCAGATCCTGTGAGGAAAGCCGGGATCCCTTCCTCAAGGGGCTTTTCGGGATGCATGCCGCTTTCACCTTGAGCGACAAGACTCTGGAGCTGATCTCGACTCTCGTCCAGGAACTCGGTTGCGGAACGCACATTCATGCCGCGGAAGCCGATTCTGACGAGCAGTTCAACCTCAAGCACTACGGCAAGCGGGTCATTCCCCGTCTGGACAGTTTTGGGCTGATCAACAACCATAGCATCCTGGCTCATGGTGTTTGGCTGGACGACAATGAACTGGATATCATCTCTGCCAGGCATGCCGCGATCGTGACCAACCCCCAATCCAATCTCAACAATGCCGTGGGCATCGCCGATCTGGTCAAGATGACCGCCAAAGGCATCACCGTCGGCCTCGGCACAGATGCCATGACCGTCAATATGCTGGAGGAGCTTCGCGTCGGCATGTGGGCGCAGCATCTCAGGCAGGAGAACCCGACAGCCGCTTTTATGGAAGTCGCCTCGACCCTGCTTTTCAACAATCCCCGCATCGCTCAGAAGTATTGGGGACCGGGACACGGCATGCTTCGTGCCGGCGGACCTGCCGATCTGATCTTTGTCGATTACGATCCACACACGCCTCTGGACGATAACACCTGGATCGGTCACGTTATCTATGGCATATCCCAAGCCACCGTGGACAGCACTATGGTAGCGGGAAAATTCCTGATGTGGAACCGTGAACTCCTTCTCGATCTCGATGAGGCGGAGATCAAGGCACGCTCCCGAGAGCTTTCAACCAAGCTGTGGGAGCGTTTCTAAAACCGATCATTTCGCTATATACGTTTCAAACCGGGGTGAGCGCTGAGTCCATCCCGGTTCTTTTTTGCTGATCCTCCGGGTCTGAAGGACTCTGGTGTTCAGAAACCGACACTCAAAGATCTCCGCTTGGACACAGATACCTGAAGGGACTCCGTCTCTGACGACCGTTCCTGCGCATGGATATCTGCTGGTCTGGTTTGACGAACAGCCTGATCAGGGCGTACTGCATATCAACTATAAACTCGGTACAGGTACGGATGCCGTTTATATTCTTGCTCCGGATATGCTCAGCATTCTGGATAGTGTGAACTGGACGACCGATACGGCTCTGGCTGCAGATGTCTCCTATGGCAGATACCCAGACGGAACTGAGAACTGGATGCTCATGGGCACTGGGTTCACATATCCGGCCTCTCCCGGAACAAACAACGGTACTGCCGGCATTGAAGATCAGTTTTGCCCGGCTGCTCCCTCGCTCAGCCTCTTCCCCAACCCTGTAAAGTACTGTCTCAACATTGAGCTGACAAACATCAAGGGTACCGCTGACTTGCTGATCTTCAACATCAAAGGACAGTTGGTGCGCAGAACACATATCGCCGGAGAGACCCGTTTCACATGGGATCTGAAGGACAACGACGGTATCAATGTCGGCAGCGGGATCTACTTTATCCGGGTAAAGACGGAAGGCAAGACCCTCTCCGCCAAGACCTGTGTTATCAAAGAGTGAGCCGGTCATGAAGAACTTAATATGCTTTATCGTTCTGATATCGCTCTCTTGCTTTGCTCTGGCGCTGGATATCACCAAGTGGGACTTTGAGGGCTCAAGCTTGACTCCCGTGACCGGCTCTGGAAGTTTGAGCAGGCTCGGTGGCGTCACGCATGATACTTTCAATGGCGGTTATGGAGGGAGCGCGCTTGCCTGGAGTACTACATCATATCCGGCGCAGGGAACGAACAATCAGACTGCCGGGATCATGATCGAGCTATCCAGCCTGGGCTACAATTCCCTGAACTTCAGCACAAGCGCAGGACCGATTGGTTCCGCGTTGACCGCTGGAGCTTTGGCGTTCGTAGAATACGGCACAGATTCGCCTGACCGGTTCAGTTTCGTGCTTCTGCGGGACGTTCTGGAGAATACCAAGATATCCTTCACGGATAAAGCCTGGGATGGCAGTGCCTTTGCCGCCTCAGAGGATGTCTATCTTTGGAGGGCGACCGGCAGAGCCTTCCTTGCGGGAGAAGTGATCCACATTGTCGAGGGAATATCTTTCGCGGATGAAGGACTGCACAGCCCGGACTTTGGTGGATTCTCCAACAGTGGTGATCAGATCATAGCTTTCCAGGGCGATCCAGCAAGCCCCGCATTCATAGCTGCTTTCTCGACCTGGAACTGGCTGGAGACAGGCACCCCCACGACCAACACTTCCTACCTGCCTTCGTCCCTGACCCCTGGTACCAATGCCCTGAGTTTCTCCACCGAGATCGACAACGGGGTCTATACCGGAACCACGAACGGTACGGCTACCAGCCTCCTAACCCAGATCAACGCTCCTGAGAACTGGGTTAGAGCCAATTCCCAGAGCGGGGTCACCTATCCTGATTGGCTGTTCCAGATCCTCTCCGCGCCGGAGCCTCCTCAAGCCAGCATTGACCTGCTGGACGATTCAACGCTCAGGATCACCTGGGACGCTGTTCCGGGCGCCGTGTCCTACTCAGTGTACGAAGCCTCCGATCCCTATTCAACCTTTTCCTTGCTCCTCTCCTCTCTGACATCCACCTACGCGGACATCCCGCTGGGTGGAAACCCTTCAACGCGGCACTACTACCGCATTGTGGCAAACAACTAAGCACACCGAAACTCACTACACCCTCAGCCTCAAGCCTGCCCCGCCCGGGGTGGGCTTTTTTGTTTCCCCTCATTCCAGTCTTTCCTGATGCATAAAGACGGGGGATATTGACACTTAGTTATTGACAAATTATCCCTTATCTGAAAAATTGCCTGTTCACTGCGGGACTGTCAGCAAGCAGCGACCAGTCCTTAGCGGACAAGATCAGCAATCGTTTTATTTACAGGAGTACAACATGATAAAGAAGATCTTTGAGACAGCCAAACGTTTGGAGAACGAGACAACCCGTTTTCTCATGGATATGATCCGCATTCCCGCTTTTTCCACCAAGGAGAAAGAGGTCATCGAGTGCATCAGAAAAGAAATGCTTGCCGCCGGTTTTGACGAGGTCAGGATCGACGGACTCGGCAACGTCATCGGCAGGATCGGTTACGGTCCCCGGGTGATCGCCTTTGACGCGCATATCGACACGGTCTATCCCGGCGACCTTAGCCTCTGGGACTTCGATCCCTTTGACGCGCACATCAAGGACGGCAAGGTCTGGGGACGTGGCTCCGTCGATCAGGAAGGCGGCATGGCATCCATGGTCACCGCCGGTCGTATCATCAAAGAACTCGGCATTGGCAAAGACTTCACCGTCTATTTCACCGGAACCGTGATGGAAGAAGACTGTGACGGCCTCTGCTGGCAATATCTCATCAACGAGGAAAAGCTCAGACCGGAGATGGTCGTCATCACCGAACCGACCAACATGAATATCTACCGTGGTCACCGTGGCCGCATGGAAATGCAGGTGCACGTCAAGGGTCTTTCCTGCCATGGCTCAGCTCCGGAACGTGGAGACAACGCCATCTACAAGATCAGCCGTATCGCTCTCGAGATCGAGAAGCTGCATGAAAGGCTGATGACAGATCCCTTCCTGGGTAAGGGAAGCGTCTGCGTCACAGAAGTTTATTTCACCGGACCCTCCCAGTGCGCCGTGCCGGACAGCGCCCGTATCCATCTTGATCGCAGGCTGACCTGGGGCGAGACCAAGGACAGCGCCGTCGCAGAAGTAAAGGAAGCCTGTCGCCTGGCGGGACAGCCCGATGCCGTTATCGAAGTTCTGACCTATTCCGAGACCGCCTACACCGGGCTGGTCTATCCCACCGAAAAGTATTTCCCGACCTGGGTCACTCCGGAGGACTCGGTCTGGGTGCAGACAGCCGCCAAGGCTTACACGGAGCTGTTCGACAAAGCCCCGCTGATCGACAAATGGACTTTCAGCACGAACGGCGTGGCGATCGCCGGAATGCATAAGGTTCCCTGCATTGGCTTGGGACCCGGCAACGAGATCTATGCTCACGCTCCGAATGAAGCCTGCCCCGTCGAACATCTGACCGGCGCTGCCGCTTTCTACGCTTCCCTGATCTACAAACTGGGGCAATAAGCCTCAAAGGACTGCTGATAGTGGAAGCAACGCTGTTTCAGAGCTGGGTATGCACGACCTGCGGCAAGACCTACGCGCGGGATGAGGTTCGCTATCTATGCCCTTCCTGTGCCGCAAATTACCGTCCGGGGATGCCTCTAGTCGGCGTTTTGGAGGCGTTCTTCTGCTATGACTCCATTAGTTGGGAAGTTGCAGAGCATGATCTCAAAGCATCCAAGGAAGCCGGGATCAGGCAATTCATCGATCTCTTCTCGGCTGTCGATCCGCGCTTCTATCCGGCTCTGCCGGTTGGCATGACCCCATTTTTCCGCCTCAAAACCGAAGGCAACCTGTGGCTCAAGAACGACTCCCTCAACCCCAGCGGTTCCTTCAAAGACCGCGCCTCCCAGCTTGTCGTGGCTGAAGCTATCCGTTTGGGCATCAAAGAGATCGTCTGCGCTTCAACAGGTAATGCCGCATCCTCGCTTTCGGCTTATTGTGCTTCGGCGGGGATCAAAGCAGTGATCTTCGCCCCTGCCGCCGCGCCTCAGGCAAAGCTGGTCCAGATCCAGGTGCATGGCGCGGAACTGCATAAGATTGATGGCACCTATGACGACGCCTTCAAAGCCGCGCTGGATTATTCCGCCACGCATGAATGCCTCAACCGAAACACCGCTTATCACCCGTTGACCATCGAAGGCAAAAAGACCTCCGGACTGGAGATCTTCGCCCAGAATGGCTACAAAGCCCCGGATTGGATCGTGATCCCCGTGGGTGACGGCGTGATCCTCAGCGGCATCCATAAAGCTTTTATCGATCTGCAACGCACGGAACTCTGCGGAAAAATGCCCCGTTTGTTGGCGGTTCAGGCGGAGAACTCTGACGCGATCACATCTTATTGGGAGAGTGGGACATATCATGACTCCTTGGATCCCGTGACCATCGCCGATTCTATCTCGGTGACTACCCCCTCGAACGCTCATTGGGCGGTCAAAGCGATCAATGAGACCAGGGGAAAAGCGCTCAGGGTCACCGACGCGGAGATCAGAGCAGCACAGCGTGAACTCGCCGCCCGGTATGGTATTTTTGCCGAACCTTCCTCTTCAGCGACCCTTGCCGGTCTTCGCAAAGCACAGGCAAACAACTGGATAACGGACGACGAACAGGTCGTTCTGCTGATCACAGGCCACGGACTCAAAGACATCAAGGCAGTGGCACATGACAATTAACCGTAACACCGGCTTTAGCCGGTCGTTACACTGGCTTCAGCCAGTGCGTGACGAAAACTCATACTCTTATATCATAAACAGTTGCTATAATATTCACCTGCACGTTTGTGCCGGATCAATCCGTCACTACGAGCGGCTAAAGCCGGTGCTACCTGTTGATCAAAATCATGCCCCTATCTTCTCTCTATCCTCTCTCTATCATCTTACGTCATCACGTAAGATGATAGAGAGAGGAT
>DAOPZE010000088.1:0-10990 GCA_035353255.1 Candidatus Cloacimonadota bacterium | reverse complement strand
CGCACATCTCACATTCACCGAATACACCGTCGTAGATGCGATTTAGAGCGTCATTGAGCTGGCGGATCTTCTCCCGCTCCTGCTCCATCATCATAACGGTCTGCTCCATTAGATTCGTATCGGAACCCTGGTCTGCCTGGTGAAACGCATACGACGAGAGATCACCGCTGCTTTCACGGGCGCCAATACTTTGGTCTTTATTGATCTTTTCAATATAAGACACACTGTCTTTAAGTTCCTGGCGGATAAGCTCTTCGTAGTGCTTCAGCCGCTCGGGGGACATCTTCTTTGTGGCCATGATAGCTCCTCAAAACGATCCTTTTCTAATGTGTCTGCAACTATTATTGGAATGCCTTAGCTGTCAATAAAAAAAAGAACCCGTCACTCTGCCCGGATAAACTCTGAAGGAATTGCCGTCCATAGGCAATAACCGGAGCTTTTCAAAGGGGATCGAACCGTGAGTGTCCACCTGAAAAACCCACAGGATTGACACGCAGTTTCAATCCTGCCGGAAACCGATATAGCGAACTTTCCACGCCAACCACGGAGAACAACCCTGTGCTTCAAACAAATATCTTGACGAATCAGCTATCCGCGTCACACATTCCCGAAACGCTCAATACCGATGGAGGTAAAATGAGATCCTACAAAGCAGTGATCGTAATAATTCTGGTTATTATTCTGGCAGTCGCCGGATATTTCCTCTACAACAAGTTTTATCCCAAGCATGTGAATTACTATCGCACCATGACCCTTGACGGGCACGGAAGCATCACCGGTCTCTATCCGATGAAGGACGCCAAGGGTAAGATCTCGACCTGTTATCATTTTATCTATGATAAGACGGGAAAGCCTGTCGCGGTCGAATCCCTGCGCAACGGTAAGCTCTCCGGTTCATCCCTCTTCGGTTCCAGGGTCGCCAAAGTCGTGATCGACTACACCCCAACCTCGATCAGTCAGACCTATATGGACATCTATGGGAACAACACCGCGGACGAGAAGGGTGTCTATGTCAGCCGGATCGATCTTGACAAGAACAAGATGCCGATCTCGGAATCCAACTACAATAAAAAGAAAGCTTTAACTGCGGATAGCTTCGGCGTGACCCGTTATCAATGGACCACGGACAAGGAAGGCAACAGGATCTCCAGCCTGCGATTCAACGAGAAGGGCGAGACCATTGCCGATTATCGCGGCAACTATCAGACCAAGTGGAAATATGACAAACTCGGCAGGATGATCGAATCAGCCAACTTTGGCAAGGACGGCAAACCCATCAAGGACAGCCTTGGCGTCTGCGTGACCAAGTATGCCTACAACGAGATGGGCAGAACCAGCGAGATCAGCTATTGGGGAGTGGACGGCAAGCGCGTCAATGACGAAGTCGGCGTCTCCATCTACAAATACGCTGCCGATGCGACAGGCAACCTTGTCGAGACCGCGTTCTTCGGAACTGACGGCAAGAGGATCACCAAGCAAGGGAGCAACGTCGCCATTATCAAGGGTGAATACGATGATTTCGGTAACGTCATCTCCCTGAAGAGTTTTGGAGTAAACGAGCAGCCCGTGCTGGATTCCGCGACCAATGCTGCCGTCACCAAGCTTAGTTATGACGCCGAGGGTAACAAGATCAGCACAGCCAGTTTTGCCATCGACGGGAAGACTCCCGTAGCCTCCGCGGACAGCATTTCCATAACCCGCATCAAGTACGACCAGCATCGTAAAGTCGTAGAAAAGAGCCTCTTCGGTACAGACGGCAAGCCCGTCACCGACAGCCTTTCCGTGTCCATCTACCGTTACAGCTACAATCCCCGCGGATACCTGCTGACGGAATCGTATTGGGATGCTGCCGGCAAGAGCACTTTCTATAACGACGAATACATCCATACCGCGAAGATCGAATATACCTATGATCCTGAAGATCGCATCATCGCGAAGACTTACTATAACACCGAGGGAAAGGAAGCCAACGGGATGCTGAGCCTCGTGTCCTGCGTCAAATATCAATATCTGAGTGAAAACCAGGAACCCCGCGCCAGATTGCTCGATGCCTCCGGTCAAATCCTTCTGGATCAGTGGGTAAAAGAGCCTATCCCGGCGAAAACCAAATAGATCTTTAGGTTATAAGGGGGATCAGTTTCCGGTCTCCCTTTGCTTCCTCTCTCAGGGTATCTTCCGGCTATCCTCTCTCTATCATCTTACGTCATGACATAAGATGATAGAGAGAGGATAGCAGGATGACAGGTATTTCTGGTGCAGAAGTCACAAGGCGTAAAAAAGCTCCCCGGATTGTCAAAAATGGCTTTCCGGGGAGCTTTTATATCTTTGTAAGGCTGGATCTTGTCAGGTCTGGGAGATGAATTCCTCGACGATCCTGCGCAGTCCTGCTGCTGCCTTGCCGGCATTATCCCTGATCTCTTCCTGGGAATGGGCAAGATCATGGAACAGGTTGCTGTAGTTCGTGACGATCGAGAAAGCGAGGACCCTGAGTCCGCAATGACGTGCGGCAATGACTTCCGGAACGGTGGACATGCCGACCAGATCGGCTCCGATCTGCGCAAAGAAAGCGCATTCCGCTTTGGTTTCGAGGCTGGGTCCGGTCACGGAGATGTAGGTCCCGCGTTCGATCCTTATCCCGTTGTTGGCGGCGATGCGGGCGCAGATATCGATGTATTCTGGATCGTATTGGCGATTCATCGAGGGGAAGCGTTCGCCTAGTTCATCGTCATTGTGTCCGATCAGGGGATTGGTTCCCATAAAATTGATGTGATCCGTGATCTGCACGATCGCTCCGGGAGCGAGATTTTCGCGCAGGGAACCCGCCGCGTTCGTGACGATCAGGTTCTTTACGCCCAGTTTCGCCAGAACCCTGGTGGGGAAAACGACGTCGCTCATTGGGTAGCCTTCATAATAATGGAATCTTCCCTGAAGCATGAGAACTGGTTTCGCGCCGATCTCGCAGATGAGGAGGTTGCCCTTATGAGAGGGGGCGGTGCTGATCATGAAGCCGGGGATCTGGGCATAGGGAAGCTGGAAGAGGATCGGATAGTGATCCGCCAGATCGGACAAGCCTGTGCCAAGAATGATCGCCGTTTCTGGGATCTGAGGCAGACGTTCCCTAAGCCAGGCTGCGGTTTCGGTATAGCTCATAATTTTTTAACTCTGGGCAGGTTTTTCTGGATTGGAGTTGTTCTTGGGCTGGATCTCTTCTTTGATCTGCCGGAATTCGCTGTCCAGGAGCTGTTCCGCGTCCTTGGTCAGCAGGGGATCCTTGCCGATGCGATCCATAAAGGTTTGAAGTTCGACCCGGAACTGCATGAGGAACTGGCGTTTCTGCTCCTTGATATGCATGTATTGATGTTCGAGGACGTTCAGATACTGCTTGGCTTCCTGAATGGCACGCTTGGCTTTCAGTTCTGCTTCGTTGATGATGTTCTCGGCTTCCTTGCGGGCGTTGGCGATAATATCGGCTTTGGTCTTTTCGGCAAAGACGAGGGTGCGGCTGATCAGCTCCTCGCGGCGCTTGAGGTCTTCCACGGCGTTCGAGGCTTGTACGGCTTCCTGTTTCACTTCATACTGGAGCTGATGCGCGCGGCTGAGCTCTGACTCCTGTTTCTGCATGACGCTTTCCATCTCGTCGGAGATTTGTTCCAGGAAAGCTCTGACTTCCTTTTTGCTGTAGCCAAACATCTGTCCACTAAATTCCTGATGTCTGATATCGACTGGGGTCAATGACATATATCCTCCCAAATACTTTATAATATGTTGGTTAAAAATCTGATCAGTATGCCGATCAGGAGAAAGGCAACGACCGGCGAGAAGTCCCATCCGCCGGTTGAGGGCATGATCCTGCGGATCGGAGCCAGAACAGGCTCTGTGATTTTATAGAGAAAGATCTGGATCTGCCTGAGCGAATCGGTTTGAACCCAGGAGAGCAGAACCCTGGCGAGGAGCACGTAGTTGTATATGCTCAAGAGTGAGATCAGGATCCTGATGAATAGACCGGACATGGATCAGCCTCTAGTCCAGGATCTCGTGGCAGTTGCGGCAGCGGGCTTCGTAAGAATCCGTCGAACCGACCAGGATCTGTTCACCCTGGTGAACGGTTCGTTGGGTGCGGTTGGCAGGATTGCCACAAACGACGCACACGGCAAGATTCTTGGTCACGTATTCAGCCACAGCCAGAAGAGCGGGCATGGAACCGAAAGGTTCTCCCCGGTAGTCCTGATCCAAACCGGCGACGATCACCCGGTATCCTCTGTCCGCCAAGTCATTACAGATGCCTACGATGGATTCGTCAAAGAACTGGGCTTCGTCAATGGCGATGATGTGAACGTCATCTTCGAGGTAGGCATAGATCTCGTTGGGGTAGGTGATCGGGATCGAGGGCGCTTTCATCTGTGAATGCGAAACGATGTTGTCAGGATCGTATCTGTCATCGATGGCGGGTTTGAAGACCATGACCTTCTGCCGGGCATACTCGACCCTGCGGATACGGCGGATGAGTTCTTCGGTCTTTCCGCTGAACATACTGCCGCAGATCACTTCGATCCAACCTGTTTTCTGATTAATAATATTCAAAACTCTTCTCCAGATAGCTGTTAACTAAGAGTCACCAGCTTGGGCGGTGACGTTTTTTGTCAATCACATTCGTCAGAAATGCGTTGTTTGATATAGAGATGATGTGCCAGGATCGCGCTGGCAACCGCGGCGTTAAGCGATTCCATTCCCTCTGCCATGGCGATGCGTAGGCTGCCATCGCAGCGGCTGATGAGTTCCGGGGAGACTCCATGAGCTTCAGAACCTATGAGATAGACGGATCTTGCTCCGCTGGGCTGAAAGCTGTTTAGAGGGATCTTTCCCTCCATGATCAGGCAGTACTTTGACGCGCCAAGGCTGAGTAATTGACTGTGAGTGAGGGTTTTATGTCTCAGCCAAAAGACGCTGCCCAGGGAAGCCCGGATCACTTTGGGAGAGGCGACTTCGGTGCAATCCTCAGAGAGGAGGATCGTGTCTATGCCAAAAGCTGCCGCGGTGCGGAAGATCGTGCCCAAATTTCCGGGATCGGCGATGCCGTCCAGATAGAGAGCCGTGCGGAACTCCCCCTCGCTCTCCGCAGGCAAATGATACAAGCCGGCGATGCCCTGCGGGGTTTTGGTGTCGCAGATCCGCTCCAACGCCGCGTCGTCACCCACCAGGCAGTTAGTCCCGCCCAGCCCATGCGGCAGGGGAGTTTCCTCTGTGTGGTATATCTCCAAAGGCGGATACCCGTTTTGGATGAGTTGCTCGATGATATTCGCGCCTTCGACGATCACCAGATCTTCCTCAAGTCTGAACTTTTTCTGGTGGAGTTTAGCCAGATATTTGACTCGTTCTTTGCTGATCCTTCTATCCATTTTTCCTGTCTTTCAGAACTCTATGCATTACTGCATTCTACGGACTTATCCACAAAAGGCGTGGATAAGTGCTGTTTTCTAAGCTCTTGATCTTTATAGGCATTACAGCCCCACTCATATTTCTAAACACAGTTATCCACAAGTTATCCACATTTTGACTAAGAGCTATTTTATTCATTGGATTACCAGTTTGGAGCGTAGGATCGTCTTGCCTCTTTGCAGCTTCACCAGGTACAATCCTTTGGCGAGTTTGGCGAAACCATCCAGGTCGCTGAGGGAGGTGAATCCGGGGTCATAATCGCCGGGTCCCAGGCTTTTCCACGCGACGAGTTGTCCCCGGAGATCGTAGATTCCGATGGACGCACCGGCTACTCCCGGCTGAGAATTCTGCCAGTAGATCCTGGCTTTGGCTCTGTCTCTGACGGGGTTCGGGGCGATGATCAGGGTCTGTTTCGGGTTTGGCGCGTCAAAGTTGCCAAGGGTTGCTTCGGAAAGGTTGCCGCTGTGATCCCGGGATATGATCTCGTAGGTGCCGGCTGTCGAGATGGGGATCCCTAGCGTCATGATCTGAGTATCAAGCTGCTCTGGTATCCAGAACAGAATATCTTCCGGCTGACCGGTGATGTGGATCCGGTACTCAAGGAAGTCAGGATCTTTCATTCGGGTAAAGCTCAATAGTAAAGTCGTCTGGACAATATTTGTCGTGGCCGCGGTGACCGCTTGAGGGGGAGTCTCATCCTCGCCCCAGGCTAGATTGAGGAGGCTGAGCCAACCCCACAGTGTGAAGTCTAGATTGTAGTACATACGCCAGCTCGTTTCGAACTGGCTCTTGTCCCAGGGGAACCAGATCACAGCCGTGCCCAGATCATGTTCGTACATGATAGCGGAACTGCTGACCACACACTCGTTCCAGCGATCACGGAGTTCGCTGAGATACAATGATACAGATGGGTCAAACTCGGCTTCCGCGGCTTTGTTCAGAAACTCCTTGAGATCGATCTCGCAATATCCTGTATTCATTTCCCAGCAGGTGTTTCTCAAAGCTAAAAACTCCTGAGCCAGAGGTAGGTAGTAGCTCAAATTCCTGCTCAGGGCATTGATGAAGTAGGGGATCCGACCTGTCCGGACGACGCTACAGGTGGTCTGGAGTCCGATAGAATAGGGATTTTGGCTGCCGTAAGCATCGTAGGAAGCGGTGTAGACTGTCGGGATGCTCTGCAGGATGCTCTCCAGCGAACCGGAAAAGAGAGGCAGCAAGGTATCGTAGGGGAAGCCCGTATCCGGCACCAGGTCTTCCGAGCCGATGACGTAGTCCGCAACGCCGGAGATCTCCGTCAGAACCTCGATGGTCTGCATACTGCAAGCGTCGAAGAGCAGGATATCCAGCTTGGGCAGATCCCCCAGGGCTTCTTTGAGATCGCCGTTGCTGACGCTCAGGGCTGTCTCGGCATCGTCGTCGCTGCAGATCCATTTGCTTTGATCGCCCTTGTACCAGCTATCCCCGTGCGACCAGAGCACCAGCATGGTGCGATCCGCATCATAGCGGTTCAAACCCCAGCGCACGAAGTCGTTAAGCGTCTCTGGACTGCCACTGCTGACCGTCCCCAGATCAGCCAGTTCAGTGGAATTGATCTGACTTCCTGTGTCATGCTCCAGTCTCCAGCGTCTGCCCCCCGGATAAGGTGAATCCCCGGGAAAATCCGTCTGCAGATAGACTCTCGTACCAGCGGGAAGATTGACGGATTCCATGGAGTTAAAATCCAGCACGGCATTGCTATAGAGGTTGTTATCCGCAGCCATATAGACCAGGATGTTCCAGCTTTCTGCTGCCAGGGGGGTGAGAACTAAAAACAGAAAACCCAGGAGAGGATAGAACTTCTTGGCGATCAGCCCGAATATAACTGATCCAAGCGTGTGATATTCTCTCCCGGGCATAATACTTTGAAGTTTATTGTCTTAGTAAGGATATTCCTGAGCCGATTCCTGCCCTGAGATGACCCGGATACCGCCCTGAGCCAGAGCTTCCATTTCTTTTTCACCGGGATAGAGGTGCAGCGGTGCGATGAAGCCGACCCGTTCGCGGATGTGTTCCACGATGTAGGCATTATAGACGAGTCCGCCTGAAAGGAAGATCGCGTCAACCTTGCCACAGAGGACGGCGATGCTGGCGCCGATCTCTTTAGAGACCTGATAGCACATCGCTTCGACGATCTCCGCGGCATATTTATCCCCGGCTTCGATACGTTTGGCGATCTCGATCCCGCTGTCCGTGCCCAGATATGCCATCAATCCGGCGGTCTTGGTCAGGTAGGTGGTCAGTTCTTTTTTTGTCCACTTGCCGGAATAAGCCAGATCCAGCAGGTCACCGATGGGCAGGGCTCCGGCACGTTGCGGAGAGAAGGGTCCCATCCCCAGAAGAGCGTTATTCACATCGACGACACGTCCGCCCTTGATCGCGGCGACAGAGATGCCCCCTCCCATATGCACACCGACGAGATTGACCTTGTCGATGGGGATGTTCAGGGCGTTCGCTTCGAGCCGTGCCAGATATCGGATGTTCAGAGCGTGAAGGAGGGACTTGCGTTCGATCTCAGGGATACCGGAGATCCTGGCGATATCGTCAAACTCATCGACCACGACCGGATCCACGATAAAATAGGGGATGTTCAGTTCGTCACCGATGGCTTTGGCGATGAAGGCGCCAAGATTGGAGGCATGGATCCTGCCCCACAAAGCGGGGTCTTTCAGGTCGCGAAGCATGTTCTCGCTGACCTTCCAGGTTCCGCCCGGAACGGGACGTACCAATCCACCTCTGCCGACCACGACGTGGAGGGTTGAGGGCGGAACTTGATGCTCTTCCATGGCTTCCATCACCAGTTTCTTGCGGAAGTCATACTGCTCGATGATCCCACCGAAGGGTTCTAACTCCGCGGGTTCGTGCCGCAGAGTCTTCTCAAACAGAGGTGTGAGATCTTCGTAAACAGCTATCTTGGTGGATGTTGATCCGGGATTGATGGCTAAAACGCGATATGACATGGCTACTCCTTGATCATATAATTATTCTATATTTTCAAGACTTCCGTGAGGCTCTCTTTTGTCAATCAGATTATCAGATAACTGACTGGCTTTTTCAGAAATACCTTGCCAAATATACCGTGCCAGAAAAGATGCGCATAACGAAACCTATAGGGAGATCAACATGACTGATAAAGATATTAAAGACTGTGGCTGCACCGAAGATCACGATCACGACTGCGAATGCGGCGACGATTGCGATTGTGGCTCAAACACCATAACCCTGGATATGGAAGACGGTACTGAGAAAGAATTCAACATCCTGGACATGGTCGAGCTCAATGGTAAGAAATACCTTGCCCTCTCCGAAGTCGGAAGCCTCGAATATGATATACTCGAAATGACCGAAGACGGAGAAAACGTCGAACTGAACTACATCGAAGATGATGAAGAATATGAAGTCGTCGCCAAAGAGTTTGAAACCCTCTTCGCCGGCGAAGCTGAAGATACAGAAGAATAATTCCATAAGCGAATAGATCCCCAAAACCCCATACATAGGATCACGCCCGGCTCAGACAGCAGGAAACGGGATCATACGTGTGGGGATTTTTTTGCCTTAGTTTCGACCCCCTTTGACTACGACTCATATCTAGATCTTGCTTTTGTTGTGTAGGGCATTCCGAACAGACATCCAAAAAAATGCAATAAATCTTTCCGAACTGTCCCTGAAAAGGCAAAACTGTCCCTCCTTATATATATGAGGGGTTGTCTCCTCCGTTGCTTGGGGAAAGCATGAGAGGTCTTTGTAAGTGTATAGTGTGCATATAAATAAGCGGATTTCTATAAAAGCAAGATCAAAAAAGAGTCAAAGAGCAAAAGAGAAGGGGCGAAAGCACAACCTCAATCCGCTCTTCTGCAGCACCTGAATCCAAAGCTGGCTGCTTCGTCGTAACCGGGTGAATAGGAATAACGATCCGATACCTCGCAGGAGAGGGAATCGCTGTACCAACTGCCACCCCGGAGGCAGCGTTTGTTTCCGTAACTCGCGCCGTGAGGATCGATCAGGTCATCCGAACTGAAAGCGCCATAGATGTCCCAGCACCACTCGCGGACGTTGCCGCTCATATCGAAAATACCGAGTTCATTCGGTACTTTCTGACCCGGGGAATGAACCGCATAGCCGGAGTTCCCTTTGTACCAGGCGACGTTATCCACAAAGCCAAAGCCGCTGTAAACGTAACCATGCGTGAGAGTTCCGCCCTTCGCGGCGAACATCCACTCCATCTCGGTGGGGAGGCGATATCCCTTTGCCGTCCAGTCGCAAGATATCCTGTCGTGATGCGAGGCATTATTATCCCAGTTCGAGGGCCAGGCATAGGGATTAGTTCCGTGATCCTCGTAGCTGTAGCAGGGGACTAGGCCTTCCAGCAGGCTGCGCAGATTGCAATAGGTGATGGCGTCGAACCAGGAAACATAGCTGATCGGGAAGTCGCTCTTGGGCTGCTTCAGGCTTTGGGGAATGTAGCCGATCACTGCCTGCCAGGCAGCCTGAGAAACTTCATATTTATCAATGTAGTAAGAGCTAAGGCTGATGTTCGAGACGCCGTTGAAGAAGCTTCCGCCATTTACGAGAACCATCTCCTGGGCTGGGATCGTCACCTGATAACAGGCAAAGGCGGTTGGGCCGGGATTCCAGCCGACGTGGAAGCCGCGGGCTTTGAGAGTGACGGCGCCTGCCTGAACGATGCTGATCTGTCCGCTGTAGAGAGGGGAGAAAACGGTCGGCTCCGAGCCATTGAGGGTGTAGCGGATGATCGATCCCGGAGTCGCGCAGCTAAGAGTGACGCTCGTTCCGGAAGGGATGGTCGCGTCTTCGGGGGAGATCGCGCAGGAATCGACGGTCATTTCGTAGTCAACAGAATAGACCGCCTGATTGCTGAGGCTGCAGTGATAGCCCGGCTTAAAGGCTTTAGCAGTGATGAGGCAGCTATTGGCATATTCGGGGAGCAGGTCGCCAAACCTGAGCGGGGCAAGGTAGAGATAGGAACGGTCGTCCGGTTCGCTGCCGTCCAGGGTATAGCGGATATGCGCTCCGGCTTCAGGCGAGCTGATCGTGATCAGCGTTTCCGGATCCAGCTGGCCGGAGGGATGCGAGAATCCCGGCGCGGCGATCATGTCCGGCCCGACGCTGTCGTGGCAGGACATCAACAATACTAACAGCAGTACGAGAGGAAATACTATCCTCATGGTTATCTTCACCTTAGCCTCCTTCAAAGATATGGTCGCAGTAGTGTTCGTGAAACTAAGACCAGTCATGAACAGCTGGTGCACGTTTTTGAAGTCTAGGACGGCGCTGAGACTGTTTCTTTGTGTGAAGTGTAGCTAGCCGTCTTGAACTCGAAACTTAGCGGATCACTAAGCTCTTTTGCATGGTTTATTTGGCTTATGTGGCTGTCAACACTTATTTGATCCTAAACTGCTCAAGCACAGTATCTATATCAGATACTATCAGCATCCCTATATGCTCAATAATGGTCACAGGATCTACTTGTGAAGATCGATTGCATATCATGGATGAC
>DAOPZE010000087.1:0-10992 GCA_035353255.1 Candidatus Cloacimonadota bacterium | reverse complement strand
CAACGATCCGGAAGATATGGATGGATACATGGACTACGACGGCATCCCGGATCCTGACAACGACAAAGACGGTATCCTCGACGTCAATGACGGCGCTCCCAACGATCCGGAAGACATGGATAAGTTTGAAGATGCCGATGGTATCCCGGATAAAGATAACGACAAAGACGGCATCCTCGACGTCAACGACAAGGCTCCGAACGACCCTGAAGACATCGATGCATTTGAAGATATGGACGGTGTGCCGGATCCCGATAACGACAAGGACACCATCCTCGATATCAATGATAAAGCTCCCGGAACAGACGAGACCGTCAAAAACAAGATCGAGACCAAGGAAACCATGAACGGTTATCAGGATGAAGATGGCGTTCCGGACGTGAAACCCGGCGATAAGCCCGTCACGACCAAGCCCGTTGACAAGCCTGTTCAGCCCAAACCCGAAGTCGTAAACGGTACCTATGAGTTCGAACCCGTTCACTTCGACACAGATTCCGCGGTCATCAAACAGATCTATTATCCCACGATCGACAACGTGGCTAAGATCATGAAAGAGAATCCCGCTCTGAATCTCGAGATCCAGGGACACACAGACAACATGGGCAACGCCGCTCTGAACGACCGCCTCTCCCTGAGACGCGCTCAGTCAGCCAAGACCTATCTGATCAACAAGGGTATCTCCGCCTCCAGGATCACCATCAAAGGTTATGGATTCAACAATCCTACCGCCTCGAACGACACTCCCGAAGGCAGATCTCTGAACCGCAGGATCGAATTCAAACTGAACTAAGCGAAAACTAAGACAATAAAAAAAGGGGCTCATCACTGAGCCCCTTTGTTGTTATGTCTAGTGATCAAGCTCTGCGTCTCAGCCTGAAGCCTGTGAAGCCGCGACCAGCCTGTCTCTGATAACTCCGGTTCGCAAGGCGGCATTGATCCGCATCATTATCAAAGTAACCTCCACGACAGACCTTATACCCACCGCTTGACGGCCCATGAGGATTGTAAAGAGGACTGAAGCTGTAGTAAACATCGCTGTATGGATCCCAGCACAACTCACTTACATTTCCGCACATATCATAGATGCCCAGATCGTTGGGCAGCTTATGCCCTACTGGATGGGTCATAGTCGAGTTATCAGCGTACCAGGCAACCGAGTTAAGATCATTGGAACCGCTATATCGGTAATTGGGAACGTCCTGTGCACTTCGGGCTGCGTATTCCCATTCCGCCTCAGTTGGCAGGCAATATCCATTATAACTCCAGGCACAGTAGACAGCGTTCCAGGTGGCATCAGAATCGTATGGCACTTCTCCCCAGTCATTCGGATCAGTTGAGTTATTGATATAGTAGACCGGTGTTAGTCCTTCCGCCATGCTTCGAAGGTTGCAGTATTTCAGCATTTCATACTGTGAAATGTTGTAAATGGGAAGGTTATCACCCACCCCTGATACCAGAATAGGTAGACTGCCCATCACATCCTGCCATTGTTTTTGGGTGACCTCATACTTGCCGAGGTAGAACGGGCTAAGAGTAACTAAATGCACTGGGTGTTCATCTTCATCGCCGAAATCGATCGTATTGCCTATGTAACAGGAGCCACCCGGTATCGAAACCATCTCAACCTGATCCAGTAGTACAGAATATCTGGATGTGACAGTAGCACTTGGCGTCATGCCATCCTTGAATCCCCTTGCCTTGATAGTGGTGGGAGCGGCAATGGAGAGCGGAACGCTATAGACCCTTGATTCCGAATTTGGTTCAGTTCCATCGATAGTATAGCGGATCAGGCTTCCGGGGGTAGGGCAATGGAGGCTTACTATCTGGACGGAGGAATAATAACTACCTTCCGGAGAAATAACAGGAGTTGCTACAGTCTGATCGAATATCAGATCATATATCGCACATACAGCAGGACTTGATGTCATACCCTCCTTGAATCCCCTGGCTTTGACCGTAGTCGAGGTAACAATGTAGAGAGGCTCATCATACAACGGGGAGGTAGGTCCTGGATCAGTTCCGTCGGTTGTATAGCGGATCGAAGCTCCCCAGGTCGAACAGCTGATAGTAATATATTGCACAGTGTGATACTTACCTCCGGGTGGACTAATAGATGGAGTTCGAACGCCGTTGAATGTAAAAGTGTAATTGGAACTGGCAACTTCGCTGGGCTTATAACCACCCTTGAATCCCTTGGCTTTGATCGTTGTGGAGTTAGAGATCATGAATGGACGGAGGTAAGCGGGAGAATTCATATCAGGTTCGCTCCCATCCGTAGTAAAGCGGATCACCGCACCTTGGGTCGAGCAGTGCATTGATACTTGTTGCTCTAAATTATAAAGCCCACCCGGAGGATCTATTGTGGGTGTAGCAACCTTATCGTCAGGAGAGAAAGGATTCCTGATACAGCTTGTTAGCGTCACAAGCAGAACCGTGACTGTGATCTGCATAGCGGTAACCAACCTTGGTTTCATAGACTACCTCATAAGTTTTATACGATTTCTTCTCTCATAATCATTATACTCTGAATATAAATATACCTGATCTACTGCTTGGTCATCATAATAAAACATGCTTTATCAGTAATGAAGTGCTTTATGTATCGTGTCTCCGACCCGGATGAGATAAAGTCCGTGAGGCGTCTCGTGCCCGGATGAGTCCTTGGTATCCCAGAGGATCTCACTGATACCGTTTCTGGCTTCCGGAAGGATCATTGTCCTTACCAACTGCCCTCTGAGATTGTAGATATAGAGTTGGCTAGTGCTGGTTTTCGCATGCATGACAGTGATCTTCATCTGATCAGTGAAGGGATTGGGGCTGAGCATGAGCCTGGGGATCACAGGTGTCTGGGCCGGGTCGTTGAGTGAAACAGGGGGGTAAAGCTCGGGCAAGACCTGATCAAGGAAGTTCCGCACCCCGCTCTCCTGCATAAAATAGAGCGGAAATCCCAGGAGGAGCATGCTCCCATTCTGCGTCAGTTTGATGGCAAGAGGCTCTCCATCGCCTTCGCCGGCATTGGATATTTCTGCTGTGTAGAGGGTCGTGCCCGCACCCGGGAAGGTGTAACTCATGGGGATCATACCGTTCCAGGAAGCTGTAAGCTTTGCAGGATCGGGATAAAGGACAGGATAGACCGCTGACTGGGCAGAAACCAGAACTGCTGAGTTATGATATGAAAGGCTGATTCCCGGTAGGAATTGCGAGATGAATCCGGTTGAGAAAACGCTGGGATACTTCCACCCGCTGATGAGCAGGTTACCACCGCTGAGGACGTAGGAGCCCAGCATATCCTGAGTGAAAAGTAACTGCTGATCGGAAAAGTCTTCGCTATGCCAGAGCACAAGAGGATGATGGCTGAGAGTCGAGAGCGTCGGCGCGCCTTGGGATACGTAATCCCACTGGCTGAATTCGTAGTTCTGCAGCACGGAAGAGTAAAAGTCATCGACCATCTGGTCGTTGGGAGAGATCGCCGCGCCTGTCCCATCCCTGGTCTCATCGACCACGAGAAATCCCTGATCGAAGGGGAAAGCAATGGGCGTTCCGGTCATACTGTTGGAAGGCGCGGAGATGTAATTGTCATTATCCACGGCGCTAACGTAGTACTCATAACTGATGCCGTTGGTGACGCTATGATCGGTCCAGTTCAGAACCGTTAGCGGTTCAGGCGTGATCCGGCTGAACATTCCGTCCGGCAAGGCTTTGCGAAAGATGTAATAGCCACGGATAGGCACGTTCAAGGCGATAGGACTCCAGCCAAGCGTTACTGCACCGTTATAGGGAAGGCAGGTATTCAACTGGAGCTGCATCTTCATCATAATGCGGGCAAGCACCCAGTGATCGGGGTCAACTTGGGCCGCACCGATATCAGCTCCGGCAGACAGGGCAAAATCAGTGACTGCTCCTGTGGGAGAAGCGATGATCACGACAGAATCTGCCACTGCTGATCCGGGGATCCTCAGGGGGACATCGAGAGTGAAAGCAGTCGTGGTCGGGCTGCTGCTAAAGCCATAGGATCTGCCTTGTCCGGTAGAGTTTGAGAATACATAGACCCTTGCATCGGGTATCCCGGGTGAATAAATCCACTGCTGGAAGAATTGGGTCAGATCAAGCCCGCTGCTTTGTTCTGCCAGGGCGATGAACTCCTGTGTGTTGATATTCGAATTGGGATAGGTCGTCAGCAGGGCACGAATAAAGGTGAAGAAATTTTCATTGCCCATCTTCAGACGTAACATGTGCAGGACGGATGCGCTCTTTTCATAGGTCGGTGGAGCAAACATCAAGTTATACTCAGGATTGAAAATAGTGTGCGGGCCATTGCTGTTTTCCCAGTTGATATAGTACTGCTGGATCTCATCCCGCAGATAGTCACAGGCGACTTGCCAACCGTGGTGATGTGCTTCCCAGAGGAATTCCGAATATGTCGCGAAGCTCTCCTTGAGCCAGACCTCTCGCATCGTGATCGGAGTCAGATAGTTTCCATACCATTGATGCGCAAGCTCATGCGCCACAATGGATTCATTGGTCTGCTGCCCGTCTATGTACTGGCTGCCAAAGGTCGTCATGGTCTGATGTTCCATTGCCGCATAGGTGGACATACTCACGACCATATGCCCATATTTCTCAAAGGGATATGGTCCAAATAGGGAGGAGAAATGGCTGATCATTTCAGGCAGGTTTGCGAAGTCCGCCGTGGCATTGTTCACCAGCCCGGAGGGCACGAAGTTCTGAATGGGAAGATCACCCGCCATTTGATTGATCTCCGTGAAAGCCGCGCAGGCGAAACCCATGACATAAGTTGCCACAGGGGACGCGCAGACCCAATTGTGAGTGCGGGTTCCGTCTCCATTATCGGTGATGCCGGTGCGAAGACCATTTGCCGCGACCAGCCAATCACTGCGCACTTTGATGTGCCAATCCACCAGAGCCTTGTCCCAGGGGTGGTCATAGCTTGGCCAGAAATAGCGCCCTGCGTCAGGATTGGACAGGGTGTAGCAGCTGTTGGTCGTCCATTTCAGCCCAATATTATAAGGTGCCGGGCTGTTCCCGGGTACACCGGAATAATAGATCTTGGTGGTGAACTGGGTACCGGAAGCTTGATTCAGAGGAATTGTGATGACCCCGTCCTGATGCGTGAAGGTGGAAGGAACGTTGTTCACCCGGACTTGCGTGACGGCTAGAGTCCCCCCGGTGAGTTCGTACGAGATGGAGCTGAGATCGCTCTCCGAAGTGACTTGCGCCTCGACAACACCTTCGATAAAGTGGGTCTGATCATTTATCGTGAGGTTGACCACGTATTTCGTGACGTCAAACCCTGTCAGGGAATCCGCCCGATCGATGATCCTGTCGCTGGGTTCCATGCTCCAGAAGGGCTGATTCCCCCTCGCCTTCCCCGTTCCCAATCCGATCATGATCACAATGATAAGGCAAATCATCTGCCATCTGCTGTTGCTCATAACTTTCTCCCCTGTTGTATAATTCAGTTCAGATACGTTCCCCGGCCCTCAAATGACCGGTAGGTCTTCATCCCGCACCATGCCTGAGTAGATCTCGAAGTTCTCCTCGTCAAAACATACAATATATACTTCCAGAGCAGGATTCAGGAGCAGAACCTCTCTGATCGTCCGTAGGCTAATCTCCGCAGCTTGTCGCTTGGGAAAGCCAAATACACCTGTTGATATGCAGGGAAAGGCAATTGACCTGCATCCCTTTTCCAGAGCTAGCTTTAGGCTTCTGGTATAGCATGAGCTGAGGGTTGCAGCTTCGTTCCCCACGCCGCCTCTCCAGACTGGGCCTACTGTATGGATGACATATTTCGCGGGAAGATCATAGCCCTGTGTGAGTTTCGCATCGCCGGGAGGACAGCCTCCCAGAGTCCTGCATTCTTCCTGTAGACGAGGACCTGCGGCAGCGTGGATTGCGCCATCAACTCCACCGCCACCGAGCAACGAGCTGTTGGCGGCATTAACGATGGCGTCCACTTTGAGGGGCGTAATGCTCCCACGTGTTATTCTCAGCATGTTTATTCCCCGATCAGGACATCGACCCAGGTTCCAAGCCTTTCCTCAAGATCGTCGCTGAATCCTGTCTGCTCAAAGGCAAGTTTTCCCTGTTTATCGATCACGCAGATATAGGGAATCCCATCAAAACCATACAGCTTAGGAAGTTCGTCATTGCCAAACAGCAGAGTCATGGCATAACCATCCTCGTTCATGACGTCAACGGCATCCTGAGGCTTCCTTTCCCAAGTGTTGATGGAGAATACTTCCACGCCCTTGGGCATCCTGGTCCTCATCCAGTTATCCAGCTTCGGCATAGCCATCTGGCAGGGGCCACACCAGGTAGCCCAGAAATCCAGCACCACAACTTTCCCTTTGAGATCGGCGAGTTTGACGATATTCCCTTGAGGGTCTTGCAGTTCCCAGAGGGGTGCATCCTTGTCCATCCTGCTTTTGATCGTTGCTGCTCTGCGTAGAGGTGCATCCTCATCCCACTTTTTCTTTGCGTTGGTGAGGATATCTTCCCAACGTTTATTCCCCTGGAGGACAGCCACAGTCTCGTTATCTTTGATGAAGCTATAGTCTATGATCCCTTTATCGAGGAGCTTCTGCACCTGATCCATGGCCCTGTCCTGCATATTGGTCGTCATCAGGGATTCCACGACCAACCATTGAATACCGCCATTGTCGCTATATTCAGGATGAGCTGTCAGATAGATCTCCAGGAACTTCGTCTCGCCCATCTTGCTAAGATTTGTCATATACTGCCGGGCAAATTCCGCTTCAAATGTCTTATCTTCCCCATTTGTCTCGATTGGAAGTTTCTTCATGATAGGTTCGAGCAGATCGACCCGCCGCTGTTCTTTGAGGATCCTCAGGATCGTATCCCACTTCGAATTGAGCGCCCCAGGATCATCGACCTTGAGCAGAAGCTCTATCGCAGCTTTGGAATTGCCTTCGCCATTGAGAAACAGGAACTCAGCCAGATCAAGAAAATCATCGGAGGAGAACTTATCCCGTCCCTGTTTGAGCAGGATCCTGTCGTAGATGAATTCCGGACTTTTGGCATAATCCTTCGCTTTTTCTCCGGCAAGTTTATCGGCAGCGTCAACCGCCAAAACACGGTATCCCCAGTAGAAATCCGGATACGCGGCGATCAGTTCCCTGGCACCTTTCTGCAGGATGTCCGGATCTTTCATCCTGATGGCAAGATACTTATAATTCGGATCCTTGGGATGCTCAGCCAGGAGCTTGTCATAAAATGCCAGACAACCCTCTTTATCGAACTGGATCCAATATGATTGTAGATCACGATGGTCTTCGACCGTCTCCAGTTTCTGCGCGAAATTCTCAGTGTATCGCGCCAGTTCCGCTTTATCCTCGATGCCTTCCGCTCCGGAGGCAAATTTATCCATGATCCCGCCATAAAGCACGGCACCAAGGAAGCCTAAGCACATCAAACAAAAGAGTGTCTTTTTCATCATTCCTCCAGAATGAATCGATATTTACGCACTACTCACGCAAGATTCTATCGCAGGCATACAAGCTTATTCTGTCAATCAATTTCTATCTCGCTTTCCGGGCTGGATCGCAGACAATACTTGACAATATCCCCAGCCCGCTCATACTCGCAAGAGAGGTGAATTATGAAGCACACATTGAAGGTCTTGATCGTGGACGCGTCCACAGGCTTTTACAAGATAAAGCGTTATCCCCTCGGTGCATTCTATGGTCCCGTGGATCTGGGGCTGCATCTGAGCGGTAAGACGAACTCCCTGAATATTGGGGTCGGAATCCTCGCAGGCTCGATCTTCCCCGGCTCAAACCGGCTGATCTTCACCGGATTCTCACCCTCATGGGGTGGGTTCTATATTTCCTCCATGGGCGGCGCGGGTCTCGTCTTTGACGATCTGGGAATCAACATCCTCTCGATCATCGGCAAAGCCGCGAAGCCATCGGTGCTGTTCCTAAACCGTCAGAATGGCGAAGAGATCGAGGTCGGGATCGATCCTCTCGACCCACGGGACGCCTGGGCTGATGAAGGAGTTTATAGCCTCCTGAGCCTGACTCACGCGCGTTACACAGACCGCTATGAGAATGATCCTCGCGTGCTGGCGGTGGGCCCCGCTTCCCGCTGGTCGGATATGGGCGCGATCGTCTCCGTCCCCATCAAAGACGGCAAGCTGACTCATGTCGATACCTGGGCGGGAAGAGGTGGATTTGGTTCCAAGCTGCTTCAGCAACATGGCCTCTGCGCGGTCATCTATGGCGGTTCCCACATCGATGATGACTTCCGCGATCGCAAAGTTGCCGATGAATGGTTCCAGGCAAAGTATGAACAGAAACTCACCGCGAAGGATCTCGAAGCGACGAAGAAGTATCGTTTCGACCCGGATTTCGATACAGGCGGGACTTTCGGAGTGAACTATGCCACCAACGCTGGCAGCCTTCTTGCCTTCAACTACCGGAGTATCCACTGGACGGAAGAAGAACGTAAGGCATTTCATGAGAAACATATAAAGAATCATTATCTGAAGCAGTTCAACGAGGAGACCATCACCTCCCACCAGTTCGCCACCTGCGGAGAACCCTGCGTAGCAGTATGCAAAAAGAACAACGGGATCTACAAGAAGGACTATGAACCCTATCAGACCTTTGGGCCTCTGTGCGGCATCTTCGATCAGCGGTCGGCCGAGCAGCTCAATCATCAGGCTGACGCTATGGGCTTCGACGCCATCTCCGCCGGAGGAATGGTCAGCTGGCTGATGGATTGTCTAAATAAGGATCTGCTTACTCCGGAGGAACTAGGTGTGGATCGAAAACCCCGCTGGGATAAAGAGAACTTTGACACAGTGCAGGATTCCCTGCACAACGCCGAACTTGGCATCAGTATCCTTGAAAACACAATCGGTGAAGGCAGAAAGATCGATCTGAGCGAAGGCGCGAGGAAATTCGCCAGGCGTCTGGCACGCGCAAAGAAACTTCCGCTCATGGACAACCTGCTGATCAATTCTTTTGCCAGAAGGGGCTGGATGGTCCCGAACCAGTATTGGACCCCGGGCGTGCTCTCACCCATGCCGGCAATGGGCAGGTATTATATGCACTATGCGCAGCAGTACTTTCCGCCCCGGCTTCTGGGCAGGATCAACGTGGACAGGATGAAAGCGGAGCTGATGCTGGATAATCTTGGCGTCTGCCGTTTCCACCGCGGCTGGGCGGAAGAGATGCTGCCGGAGATCATTACCGCGCTCTTCGGAGAAGGTCACGATCTCGCTTTGAACAGCCATATTACCGCTCGACGGATCAACTGCCGCAATTCCTCCGTCTTTTGGGAATCCGAGCTGAATATTGACTATGTGTTGACGTATCTCCAGCGTCAGAAAAAGCTCTCAGATAAGCCGAATGATGATCTGGACAAGTGGCTTAAGCGTTTCGAGATCAACAAGAAAGAGGCAGCCATGGACTATTGGTATGAGATCCGCAAAGGCATAGACGAGAGCCTGGGCGAGATCTGAGCCAAAGCCCGCTAACACCGCACCTGAAAGAAAATCATTGACACAATCAGATAATGCTGTAGGAGCGTGCCTCTGGTGTATGTGTCATACAGCCAATAACCCCAAATTTAAGCAGGAGTTGAATAGTGGTTAACCTACCAATCTTATGGTATTTGGCACCGATCGGTGCTTTCGCGGCACTCTTCTTCGCACTCATTTTTTATCGTTACGTACGCAAAGCAGATCCGGGAACTCCCCGCATGCAAGAGATCGCAGGCTACGTCCGTGAAGGCGCGTTCGCCTATCTCAAACAGCAGTACAAAGGCGTAGGGCTCTTCTTCATTGGCGTCTTCATCCTCTTCCAGATCATGGCTTGGGTGCTCCATGTGATGCATCCGCTGATCCCCTGGGCATTCATCACCGGTGGGTTCTTCAGTGCCCTGGCGGGATTCATCGGCATGGAAACTGCCACTCTCGCCTCGAATAGAACGACTCAAGCCTGCACTAAAAGCCTGAACAAGGGGCTCAAAGTCGCCTTCTATGCCGGAAGCGTTATGGGACTCGTGGTGGTGGGACTTGCCCTTATCGATATTTCCACATGGTTTTACATCCTCAATGCCTTAGGTCTCAACCTGCAAAAGATAGTCGTGATCATGCTTTCCTTCGGGATGGGTGCGTCCACGCAGGCTCTCTTTGCCAGGCTCGGCGGTGGTATCTACACCAAAGCTGCCGATGTCGGCGCGGATCTAGTCGGTAAAGTTGAAGCCGGTATCCCTGAGGACGACGTCCGCAACCCCGCGACCATTGCCGATAACGTCGGTGACAACGTCGGTGACGTCGCCGGAATGGGCGCGGACCTCTATGAGAGCTATGCCGGATCCATCCTTGCCACTGCCGCTCTGGGAATGAGCGTCGTGATGCAGCTTGGCGCAACCTTCGGTCAAGCCTGGATCCATACCTGGATGGTGAAGTTCATCGTCGCCCCCATGGCTCTCGCCGGAATCGGCGCCTTCCTTTCGATCTTCGGTATCTTCCTGGTTTCCTCAAAGGAAAGCGCGGGAACCAAGGAACTCATGTTCGCTCTCAATAAGAGCGTCTATTTCAGCTCGGTTCTGATCGCCATCGCGGCATTCTTCGTGACCAAATCGCTCCTTCCTGCAGAATACTACTTCGGTGTGTTCATGTCCGCCGTGATCGGTCTCGCCGCCGGTGTATTGATCGGTTACTTCACGGAACTCAGCACTTCGCACAGTTATAAAGAGACCAGAGCGATCGCCAGCCAGGCGGATTACGGCCCTGCCACTGTGATCCTCGAAGGTCTTGCTCTGGGTATGCGTTCGACAGCCGCGCCGGTGATCATCATTGTCGTGGGCATCATGGCGGCCTTCAGCTTCAGCCATGGATTCGAGTCCATCGAGATGGGACTCTATGGCATCGGCTTCGGTGCCGTGGGAATGCTCGCCACTTTGGGCGTGACCCTTGCCATGGACGCTTTCGGCCCC
>DAOPZE010000086.1:0-11159 GCA_035353255.1 Candidatus Cloacimonadota bacterium | reverse complement strand
CGACAGGATGTCGCCTCCACTCATCTTGCTATCCCCTCTCTATCATCTTACGTCACGACGTAAGATGATAGAGAGGGGATAGAGGGAAAATGGATCGCGGACATCCTGGCTGCATTAAGCCGAAGACTATAACTGATAGATAGTGGAAAAGCAAAGACCTATGAACTGGCTAGTCTTTCCTGCCGATCACCATGCACTTGGCGATCTCGTGTTCCTCTTCCCAGAAATAGAAGCCAAGTTTCAGGAGTTGTGGAAGATATTCGTTGAAGCCGGGCGGGAGCACGATCCCGTACTTTCTGCGGCTGCCAAAAAAGCTCTGAAAATAGGGCAGTTCCACCTTGAGATCCTGCACCGGAGGCTGGAGAAAAGTGATGTTCTTCTCTCCGACTCCCGCGAGGAGGTAGGTGCTCCGCGGGGTGCGGAAGACCGTGGCGCGGGACTTGATGAAATCGAGGCTTGAGGCGGTGTTGTGCACGGCTTGCCAACCAAGGGGAAGGTAGTCCGGATAAGCTTTGAAGAGGCTCATATCATAATCCGTGACGATCTCTGATTCTTTCGTGTGCTTGACGCCGCGCTTATCCAGCTGGTAGAAGCGTTTGACGATGCGAAAGCCCATCTTTTCCGTCATATGCAGGCTTTCAGCATTCTTGTAATAGGTACAGAATTCGAAGGCAAGCTCAGGGTTTCTGGCTTTGAGTTCAGTGGCAAAACGGAATATATGGCGGTTCAGTAGAGTTGCGATACCTTTGCCCTGAAACCGGCGATGAACGCGTAAGCCCTCGATCCAGAGAACGTTATCCGGGAAGAGGCTGAGCTTGATGCAGGCGATGACCTTGCCTTCGTAAACGCAGACGAAGAACCAGGGCTCGGAGATCCAGCGATCCATGATCCTGGGCAGATAGTCCGTGCCGTCCCAGATGGTCCTGGCGATGGCTTCCAGATCAGCAGTGTCGCTGGGTCGAGCCAGGCGGATGGTGCAGTTGTTCAGATCAAATCTCATTGTTTCCTCCCTTGGCACAGATTGCCAGAAGCTGGGGATCTTGTCAATGAAAAGGGAATCTTGTGGGTTGAAATTGGTTTTCAGCCATCCGGTCCGGCGCGCACGAATAGAGTACGATCTATAAATTGGTTGCAGGAATGTGGAACATGCGTGTATATTATAATAGAACTGGGGAGAGTGAATGAGTAAAGATCGCTTTGAGGAATTCCTCACAGCCAATGAAAAGCGCATATACCACTATATCTGGGCTCTGACGCATCACGAAGCTGACGCGCAGGACGTAGTCCAGGCTACTTTTATAGCCTTCTACGAGCACATCGACGGTATTGAAGAGAGCAGCGCTGTTTCCTATCTTTACCGCATCGCCCACAATAAAAGCATCACTCATATCAAGCAGCGGGGACGCTATGTTCAGACAGATCCCGTGTTATTCGCCAATCTGCCGGACAAGCCGGCTCCAGCCCCGGATCAGGATTACACGCCTCTGCACGCGGCGATCGCTTCCCTGCCTGTCAAGTTGGCGACAGTGATCCAGCTCCAGTACTTTGAATCCCTGTCTTACAAGCAGATCTCGGCACAACTCGGGATCTCCGTCAAGGCGGTGGAATCGCTCTGCGTACGAGCCAAGAAGCTGCTGAGGAAAAAATTGTTGAAGGTAAGTTCCGATTGAGGAGTAATGAGATATGAACGGATTTGATCCAAGTTCACAGATTTTGAAAAAAGGAAGGAAGCCATGAGATGCTCAAATGCACAATCAATGATCATCCTGAAGCTGGACAAAGAGCTTCGGGCACGCTATAGCGCCTCGCTGGAAAAGCATCTCGCCGCCTGTTCCGCCTGCCGTCTCTTTCGCGAGGAGATGCTCAGCCAGAACTCCCGGTTCGCTTCTCTTTCCCAGCCCGCAGTTGCCCCCTGGATCCACAGCCGGATCCTGGACCAGGCTGCCGCGCATGACAACCGGCGTCTGCGCAGCCGGATGATCTTCCAATTGGAAAAGATCCCGGCGCTCGCGGCTGTGTTGCTCAGCCTCTATATCGGCACCCTGGTGGGGATCAAGACCCACAATTCCACCTCGGCTTCGGCTTCGGCTCAGATCTCTTCGGGTCAGACCACGGAAGTGGCGAGCTTCGGAGAGAACAGCCTCGTGGATGAAAGTTACTATAATGGAGGTTCCGATGAGTAAACACTGGTTGGTGATCCTCCTCTTTATCTCGTTCGCCTTCAATCTGGCAGTGATCGGCTCCTTCATCTATCTCCGGCTGAGCATGGGGCCACCACCCCCGCCTCCGATGGAAGATGGCAGAGGTCCGCATCGCTACAGGCACGATGACAGTCTCCGGTTCAAGGATAGCGAGGAAGTTAACAAACTTCGCGACCAGTTCAGGGAAACCAAACAGGAACTGATGAGCGAGCTTGCCAAAGATCCCATCAATGAAGCAAGATTGAACAGCATCGTGGATAGCAGCCTGGTGATCCAGACCAAGCTGGAGCGAGAACTTGGCACATCCCTGATCAAGCTCCGCAAGTCCATGACTCCCGCTGAAGCTAAAGAGTTTTTTACCAAACGCATGGATAACATCCAGAACATGCACAACAGAAGACAGCACCAATTCAGACGTTATAGGAGAAACTAATGAAATCGATAATGACAATTGCCCTCACCCTGGTGATGCTGGTTGGCGTGCTTTTCGCCGAACAGACCGAGCCGAAAAACATGACCCGCCCTGACGATAAGGGAATGACAGAAATGAAGATGACACCCGGTGATTGCCCCATGGGAATGGGAATGGGCCAGGGTATGATGAATATGGACGAAATGAAACTGACCAAAGAACAGAAAGCCAAGATCGAGAATCTCAGAGCAGCTTTCCAAAAGCAGATGAACACCCTTGAAGCAGAAGTTCAGAACCTGAAGATCGATCTCATGACCGCCATCGACAAGGATAACTTCAAATCAGCCAAAGAGCTCAATAAGGCTCTCTTTGCCAAGAAGCTCCAGATCGCCGACCAGAAGCTCGATCACATGGAAGCAGTCCTCAAGGAACTCAATGGGGATCAGAAAGATATTGCCCGTAAGATGTTCAAAATGCACCAGATGAGAAACGAAGGCAAAGGTATGGGCATGGGTAACGGCATGGGAATGCACAAGATGGGCATGGGCATGAAGCAGGGTGGCAAAGGTATGGATCAGGGAAACTGCCCTGATTGCCAAAACAAAGGTATGGGCAACCACAAGCCCGGAATGCAGAAAATGCACGATTGCAGATAATTACCCCCTCCTCAGTAAACATAGACGGTGCCACGCCTTCGCAAGAACGCGTGGCATTTTATTATAGTAGGATGAATTGTAAGTCAATTCTGCTTGACATATCATCCACGTTCGGGATTCTCGCAGCGGAGCGCGGAACGAGGGTTTGCAGGGCTCCGGCTTTGATCCGAAAGACATAGGGACAATTTATACAGGAACGAGGTTATAATGAAGAAACTGGTCATTATTGGAGCAATGCTGTTTGCGTGCCTGCTCGGCGCGCAGACAGTGAGAGTCTATTATACGGTCGGGATCAGCACCCGTCCGGATACTTGCGCCGTCAGTCTCAAAACGGGTCCTGCGGCAGTTTGGGATTCCGTGGGGACTTCACCCTGTGTGATCGATCTCTACCGCGACTTTAACATAATGGAGTTCATCAGGAGTAAACCAGTCTGGGGCAAAGCGGCAGTCTTCTATTCCCCTCACTATGGAGCGGAGCGCACCTGGGACAGCGAACAGGAACTCTTTGAGCAATTGCGCCGTGACTATGGCGATCTGTTGATACGTGATCTGGGGATCGTGAGTTTGGGCTGGATCAAAGCTGAGAAGCCGGATCATGACCCGGCGGTCAAAGCGATCAACCTGAACGGAAACATCAGTTCGCTGAGCTTCGATCAGGCAACTGCCTCCGCGAGTCCCAACCGCATCAACTTCGGGCTCAAGCCGCATTTCGACGATGGAACTCTCTTCCTGGAGTCCAGCGGAACCGTGACGATCTCCTCCGAGCCGGTAAACGCAGCGGTTTATTGTAATGATGAATACCTGGGGCAAACTCCCTGCGTCATCGACGTCACCTGGCATACTCCGGAAAGCAAGCTGGAACTTCGCTTTGAAAAGCCCGGTTACGCGACTGAGACGTACTCCGCGGGAACCGGTGAAAGCAATGTCCACGTCGTTCTGAAACAAGCCATCCCTCAGGGCAGGAAGTAAAAAATCAACAGGGGATCACGCCTGCAACGGCTGATCCCGAAAATATATCTTGACGTTAGGGCGTTTTGCTCTGTCTAGTTGTGAAAAATCCATCCGGAAAGGATGATAATTCCCGTGGAGGTAACGTGAACCAAGCCAAGCCTATCAACCCGATACAGATCGACCTGAAGAAGTTTAAGCTCAAACCGCTCTGGGCGGTCATTGCGGTTGCAGTTCTGGTATTCATGGAGCTGTATTTTTACTTGCCGGTGATCTCGATCCGGTTCCTATCCTGGATCTTCCCGCTGATGCTCTGCGTCGCTCCTTTGTGGTTCATCCCCCGCTGCCGAAAACCGGTCACCGTGACCTTCATCGTGCTCATCGCCTGGATGATCCTGGTTCCCTTCTTTTCCAGCGGGCTGTTCAACGCTAAAAGTTATCGCAAGGTGATCGGTGATGTCAAGGCGACAAACTTTACTGACCTTGTTTCTCCTGTGAATCTGGAGCAGATACCGATCATCGATCAGGCTCTGGCGGCGTCTCTGGCTGAAAAGAAGCTGGGCGAGGATTTTGCTCTCGGCAGCAGGGTGACGCTCGGAACTCCAACGATCCAGAGAGTCAACAACCGCCTCACCTGGGTCGTGCCTCTCCAGCATAGTGGTTTTTGGAAATGGCTCGCCAATCAGAGCGATGGTACTCCCGGATATATCATGGTTTCGGCGACTAATCCGCAGGATATTACCTTCGTGCGGGAACTCAACGGCAAGCCCATCAAGGTGATCTATCAGCGTAATGCCTGCTTTGGGCAGGATCTCTATCGCCATCTCTACCTGCATGGCTACATGAACGTCGGTCTGGCGGGCGACACCTTCGAGTTGGATGACAACGGTGAGCCCTATTGGACGATCACGACCTATACTCACAAGATCGGCACTCAGGCGTCCGAGGCGACAGGCTTGGTGACTGTGCATGCCGGAACCGGAGCTATTAAATATTACCCTTTGATCAGGACCAAAGACGGGATCAGCGACGCGAAGATCCCTGCCTGGGTGGATAGAGTCCAGCCTTCAT
The DNA here is from genome assembly GCA_035353255.1 of Candidatus Cloacimonadota bacterium. GTDB lineage: Bacteria > Cloacimonadota > Cloacimonadia > Cloacimonadales > Cloacimonadaceae > PHBP01. The sequence goes on along the minus strand of DAOPZE010000086.1, from coordinate 5,871 downwards.
ACTTTGTGATGCCGCAGCTTTCCTGGTGGGGAAAATACGTCCGGGGTTTCTGGAACACAGTCTTTGGAAAGCGGGACATGCTGATGAACACAGAAGGCTTCACGGTCATCTATGGAAGAGACAACCGCAGTTATTTCTACACGGGGCTTTCCAGCGTTGGTTCGGATGAGGGAACGGTCGGTTTCTCCCTGATCGACACACGCAACAAAGCCACGCACCTATACAAGGTCTCCGGTGCGACGGAGTATGCCGCTATGCGTTCCGCGGAGGGTAAGGTCCAGAACTTCAAATATCAGGCAATGTTCCCTATTCTCGTGAATATGAACGGCAGTGCGACCTATTTCATGACCCTCAAGGATACTGCCGGGTTGGTCAAGATGTTCTGTTTCGTCTCGGTCAAGGATTTCTCGCTCGTGGGAGTCGGTGAGACCATCAAGGGTGCCCGGGATAACTATCAGATGGCGCTTGCGGGAAGCAGGATCGGAACCTTGCCGGAAGGCAGCATCGACAAGATCGTGCACGATGGTACGGTATCCCGCATCGGCAGCGATATCAAAGACGGACGCACCTTCTACTATTTCAGCCTTACCGAAGACCCCGGCATGATCTATATCGCCACCAGCAATCTCAGCAGCTATCTGCCCATCACCTCCGTCGGCGACAGGATCCATCTGGCATACCTAAAGAGCGACGACAAGGAGATCAGCCTCACGGAGCTGAAGAATCTCAGCCTGGGAGAGAAGTAAGCAGCGGACAAAGTTATACCAGCACATGTATAAGGAGTACAGATGATAGATCTGCATGCCGTGGGACACCATTCATATCTACGGGAGCTGGCGCATCGTGCCATGCTGGAACGTGGTCTGCTGCCTGATTTTCAGCCGGAAGATCTTGCTGAATTGGATTCCATCCACGGTCCCGCTCTGCAAAGAGACGCCGGTGTCCGTGATCTGCGCGGACTTCTCTGGTGCTCGATCGACAACAACGACTCGCGTGATCTCGACCAGCTTACTGTCGCAGAGAAACTGCCGGACGGCAGAGTGAAGGTTCTGATCGCCGTCGCGGACGTTGACTCCCTGGTGAAGCCACACTCCGCTCTGGACAAGCACGCGAACCATAATACCTCATCCGTTTATACAGTGGCAGAGGTCTTCCCGATGTTACCCGAAAGGCTCTGCACCGATCTTACTTCATTGAATCACGAGTCTGACCGCCTGGCGATCGTCATTGAATTGCTTATCGGCCTGGATGGCGCTGTGCAGGAATCGACTCTCTATCGGGCGCTGGTGCGCAACCTTGCGAAACTATCTTATTCTCATGTCGCCAGATGGCTGGAGGGTTCGGATGAAGTTCCCCGTGAAATAGCTAATGTCCGAGGTCTGGAAGAGAACCTCTTGCTGCAGGATTCGATCGCCCAGAAGCTAAAGCTCCTGCGTCACGAACGGGGCGCTCTCGAATTCGAGACCATCCATGCCAGCCCGGTGTTCGAGAACGATATTCTCAAAGACTTGTTGACCGATCGCTCCAACCGGGCGAAGGACATTGTTGCGGACTTCATGATCGCCGCCAATGGTGCCGTCGCGAGATTCCTGACTGCCAAAGGTTTCCCCTCCATCCGCAGAGTCGTCCACACGCCCAGACGCTGGGACAGGATCGTGGCTCTCGCGGAAGAGCACGGGCACAAGCTTCCATCCACACCGGAACCCCGTGCTCTGAACGAATTCCTCATGGCGGAAAAAGCTGCCGATCCCATCCGTTTTCCTGACATATCCCTGAGCGTGATCAAGCTACTCGGCTCCGGTGAGTACTCGATCGAACTGCCCGGCGTTGACAGCGAAGGTCATTTTGGCCTCGCGGTCAAGGACTACACTCATTCCACCGCACCGAACCGGAGGTTTCCCGATCTGCTCACGCAACGTCTGGTCAAGTCCGCCCTGGCGGGAAGCCCTGTTCCGTATTCCAACGAAGAACTGACCGCCCTTGCCTTGCACTGCTCCAAGACAGAAGACGCCGTGAACAAGGTGGAACGTCAGGTGAGCAAGTCCGCTGCCGCCTTGCTTCTGCGCAGCCGGATAGGCGAGGAATTCAAGGGAATAGTCACCGGGAGCGCGCCCAAGGGAACCTGGATCCGTCTCTTCAAGATTCCTGTCGAAGGCAGGCTGGTCAAAGGATTCGAAGGTCTCGATGTAGGCCAGAAACTTAGAGTACGACTTATGCATACCGACGTGGAACAAGGATTCATCGACTTCGAAAGGATTGGTTAAGTCCCCATAATCCGCAACCCCCGAAGAGAAAATCCTTGACGTAGCTGCCATCCTCTCAGAGCCTTGCACTCTATGCGAAAAGTTAAATCTTTCCTGATCGAATACATCGTCTGGCTATATGTCATCGCCTGTCTGGTCTGGCTTCTGAGCCGGCTCGATCTGGCGCAGATAGCCGCCGTGAAGGTTCTCTGGATGCCTCTTTTCCCGGCGCTGGGGTTCACCTTCCATTCCGGTTCTCTGGGCAGACGCATGTCCGACGAGATCACTAAGCCAAAGCTTCTCTGGAAGCTACAGGCGGGTTTGTTGATCCTGATCAGCATCGTAATGGCCTGGGTGATCGTCGAGGTCAAACCTCTGGATTTCTTCACCGGCGCGCAGAACACCACTTCGATCCTCAGAGGCATCTTCAATCCCAATCCTCACGAACTTGTTCCCATGCTGGGAGCACTGGTGGAGACGATCTTCCTGGCTCTGCTGGCAACGGTTTTGGCGATTCCCTTTGCCTTTCTCTTTAGCTTTTTCGCGGCAAAGAACCTGATGTTCGGCACCGTTCCCGGCAGGATAGTCTATTATCTGATCCGAACTCTTTCCACGATTTGCCGTTCGATCGAAGCGATCGTCTGGGCGATCATTTTCTGCGTCTGGGTCGGCATCGGTCCCTTCGCGGGGATGCTTGCTCTGTGGATCCATTCCATTGCCTCCTTGATCAAGCTCTACAGCGAGCAGATCGAAAATATCGACAACGGTCCAGTCGAAGCGATCAAAGCGACAGGAGCCTCGACCCTGCAAGTCTGGCGCTATGCCGTCGCGCCTCAGATCCTGGCGCCCTATCTGGCTTTCACGATCTATCGCTGGGATATCAACGTCCGCATGGCAACCATCGTCGGTTTCGTCGGCGGCGGTGGCATCGGTCTGGCACTGTATCAGCAACAGCAGATGCTCGCCTGGCGAAACGTCGGGCTGATCATGTGGCTGATCGCCCTGGTCGTCTGGCTGATGGATATCCTCAGTGCCAATATCCGGGAGAAGCTGATTAATTAGGGATCAGGTATCAGGTATCAGGTATAAGGGAACAGGGATCAGGGATCAGGTATAAGGTAACAGGGATCAGGTGTACAGGCGGTCGCTGAACCGCCTATCAGGTATCAAGAGTCCATATCGTCCATAATGTCCATACAGTCCATAGAAAAGAGAGAGAATTCATGAATAACCCAGTCGAACTGATTTTAAAGAAACGCAATGGCATCAGCCTCACAGCCGAGGAGATACGCTTTTTCATCAACGGCTATCTGGACGGTTCCATAGCCGAATACCAGATGTCAGCTATGCTCATGGCGATATATTTTCAAGGCGCGAATGGCGACGAGATCGCCGCCCTCACCAGCAGCTACATCGACAGCGGCAGATCCCTGCGTTTCGATCCCTCGCTCCCCGTGGCGGACAAGCATTCCACCGGTGGAGTCGGTGACAAGATCAGCCTGATGCTGGCGCCGATCGCCACCGCTTTGGGCCTCTATGTCCCCATGATCTCAGGTCGTGGTTTGGGTCACACCGGCGGAACCCTGGACAAGCTTGAGGCTATCCCCGGTTTCCAGGTGCAGTATGGCATGCAGGAATTCCAGCGGATGGTGGAGGAGCACGGTCTGGCTATGGTCGGTCAATCCGCAGAGATGGTTCCCGCGGACAAACGCATCTATGCTCTGAGAGACGTCACTGCCACAGTCGAGAGCCCCGCTCTGATCACAGCCTCCATCATGAGCAAGAAGATAGCCGAAGGCGCGAAACACCTCGTCATCGATCTCAAGATCGGTAGCGGCGCCTTCATGCCTAATCTCCGCCGCGCCAAGGAACTGGCTGAGCTCTTGATCCACACCGGCAACAGCTTCGGTCAGAAGGTCAGCGTCGTCTTTTCCAATATGAACTCTCCGCTTGGTCATGCCGTCGGCAACGCCCTGGAGATGATCGAAGCGATCGAATATCTCAAGGGGAACACCCTGCCGGACACTAAACTACTCACGGATACCTTGGTCTCTCAAATGCTGATCTCGGCAGGTCTCGCGACCGATCAGACTCAGGCTGTCACACTGATCGACAAGGCACTTTCCTCCGGTAAAGCCCTGCAAGTCTTTGAAAAGATGATCTCTCTCCAGGGAGGCGATCCTGAAGTGATCCGGGATTACAGCCGGATGGGTACCGCAAAGCACAAGATCCCTCTGATCGCCGGCCAAAGCGGCTACGTGCATCTGATCGATTCCCGCGCCATCGGCTATGCCCTGGTGAAGATACAAGCGGGCAGAATGAAGGTTTCGGACACTCTGGACTATTCCGCGGGGGCGATCCTCTATCCCAAGATCGGTACCTACGTTCACAAGGACGAGGTCATCGGCTATATCCACTGCAACGACGAAGCGAAAGGCAAGGAAGTCGCAAGGCTCGTTCTGGATTCCTACAAACTGAACGAGATCGAGTGCCATCCCGAGCCGCTCATCTTTGAAATAACCGGAGGTTGACGCTATGGGGCCGATAACTGAACACCACCTGCTGATCTTTCTCGTCCAATTTGCCCTCTTGCTGGGTGCCTGTAAAGTTGCCGGCTATCTGCTGAACAAGATCAAACAACCCGCCATCACCGGCGAGATACTCGTGGGCTTGCTTCTCGGTCCGGCGGTTCTGGGCAAGTATTTCCCCCGCATCGAAAGCATCTTCTTTCCTCATGATACGATCCAGATCGCCATGCTGGGCACGGTCGCCTGGTTCGGAAATCTCTTTCTGCTCATGGAAACGGGACTGGAGATCAATTTTACCAAGATCTGGCAGAATCGTGGCAATACCGTCAAACTCTCTTTCGCCGATCTGATCATCCCCATTTTGCTGACCTGGCTGCCGATGAGCCTGCTCCCCCCGCGTTATATGGTCGATCCCAACCAGCATATCCTCTTCGGGCTCTTCATCGCCGCGATCATGACGATCAGCGCGCTTCCCGTCGCCATCCGCGGCATGCGGGAGATGAACGTGCTGAAGTCCGACGTGGGCTTCCTCACGATCAGCGCTCTGACTATGAACGATCTGGTCGGATGGGTCGTTTTTACCATTATTCTGGGTTTGCTTGCCCATGGCGGGATCGAGCTGAGCTATGTGGCGCGTCTCATTCTCGAGACCCTGCTCTTTGCCGTGATCAGCCTGACTTTGCTGCGCCGGATCGTCGATCGTTCGATCACGACCATGCACAACAAACTCGGCAGAGAAACGGGCTACAAGATCACCTTCATGGTGATCCTGGGGATGATCATGGGCGCAATGACCCTCCGCATCGGCATCCACTCCCTCTTCGGTTTCTTCATTGCGGGGATCGTCGTCGGCGAAGCAAAACACATCTCCGAAAAAGACCGCCACGTCATCAGCCGTATGGTTCATTCGATCTTTGTGCCGATCTTCTTTGCCCGCATCGGCTTGGAGATCAATATTCTAGACAACTTCGATCCGCTTTTAGTTCTGATCATAGTAGTTCTTGGCATCGCCGCCCGTTATATCGCTGCATTTATCGGTGCCAAATGGTCAGGACAGGACAGAGTGAACAGCCATACGATCGCGACCTGTCACACCCCCG
>DAOPZE010000085.1:1276-11266 GCA_035353255.1 Candidatus Cloacimonadota bacterium | reverse complement strand
TTATTGGTCGGAGATGAACCAGCAATCCTGAATCTCCTAGAGAAGCTTGCTCCTGAATATCGTGACAGCTTCGAGATCATTGACACCGGTGCAGACCTATCACTGGCGGCAACAACTTCAGTGAAACTGATCCATGAAGGGAGAGGAGATCTGATCCTCAAAGGGAAGACTGAAACCGCTTTGCTCCTCAGAGCAGTGCTTGATAAGGAAAATGGTCTGAGAGTATCTGAGGTGATATCAGATGTTCTTGCCTATGAACACCCTGACGGATTGGTCCTGATGAGCGATGGGGGGATCAACCTTGCTCCTGAGCTGGCAGATAAGGTCGCGATAATCAAGAATGCGGTTCAGGTCGCTCATGGTATGGGCGAACCAAATCCTAAGGTTGCCCTTCTATCCTTTATTGAGACTGTCAACCCCAAGGCGCAATCAACGGTTGACGCAGCGCTGATCAGCAAAATGAGTGAACGTGGCCAGATTCCCGGATGTGAGATAGATGGTCCTTTGGCTTTCGATCTCGCCATCGATCCCGAAGCGGTGAGGATCAAGGGGATTAAGTCCAAAGTTGCCGGTCACGCGGATATCGTTATAGTGCCCAATATTGAGGCAGGTAACCTCTATGGAAAGATCGTGTCATTGTATTGCGGTTTCCGGGTCGCGCATTTTGTTGTTGGTACGAAAGTGCCAATTCTGATACCATCCCGTGCGGATACCGGCGAAAACAAGATGCTGTGCATGGCGATGGCGTTATCCTGCATGAAAGACTAGATGAACTTCAGGATCATTCAGCTGGGTAAGACCAAGGAAGCCTGGCTGCAAATGGGGATCAACGAGTATGTAAAGAGGATCGGGGCTTTCGTTAAGCTGGAGATCGTCGAATTGCCGGATGTAAGCCTGAAAACGGCTGGAACGGCTGATGTCGTTAAACAAAAAGAAGCAGAGGTTATTCAGAGTAAACTTGATACAGAAGATTATGTGATCTTGCTGGACGAAGCGGGCGAGGGCAAAACTTCGCTTGAGTTTAGTTCGTTTCTGAGTAGTTTATACACAAAAAAGCATGTTGTATTTGTCATAGGCGGTGTTTACGGTTCTGCCGAAGCGCTTAGGCAACGGGCAAATATCTGCCTGAGCCTTTCGCCTTTGACGTTTACGCACAGGATGGTTCGCCTGATACTTGTGGAACAGATCTACAGAGCCTTAATGATTCAGGCAAACCGTTCGTATCATTATTGATAGAGGAACCCATGACGACATTACTAATAAGCTCGACAATAGAGAATTTCGGCGCTGCGATGTATCTGATGCTGCAGGGAATGGCAGGTATTTTCATATTCATGATCCTGTTCTACCTGCTGATCTTTGGATTGGAAAAGATCTTCCAAGAGAAGAAAGAATGAAGAACCGATTTGCTTTGATTCTAGCCCTGGTGTTCCTGTCTCTCAGCGGCTTCGCGGAGGTCACGGTTCTGACCAGGAGCCCCTCTCTTATTACAGTGAGTTTCACGATAGACGCTTATAATCTGTCTGACACAGGTGACTTTCAAGCACTGAGCAGCAGTGAGATGAGTTCACGTCTCGAAGTTGGAGCACCGGATATTCCTTACTCAGAATTCAAGGTTGGAATCCCTTTTGGGGCAGTGGTAAAGACCACCGTCGAACAAACTACTCAGGACAGAATTGCCCTGGTTAAAAGATTGCGCCCGATTCCCAGGGTTATAGAAGCAGACGGGATATCCCAGAATCTGTATGCCCCAGACCCAATCAAATACAGCACCGGTTCCGGGGAGTTGCTTGTCAGTCTCCCGGTCACCTCATTCAGGGGTTACAGCTTTATCCCCATAGAGATCCATCCCTTTGCTTATGATGGAGATAGGTCTCTGATCGTTACCCGTGAAGCCATCCTCAGGATCGAGATCCTGGGCGAGACAACCAGGCACACTCCCGGTGAAACTGATGAACTGGCTGATGTGATTCTGGATCAGCTGATCAACCCATCAGACGCGAAGTACTGGTATCAGGAACTTCGCCCCGCGATCAACTACGCCGATTTTGGCCTATCCGATTGGTGGGTCAGGATCGAAACAGACAAGGATGGACTATTCAAGATCAGTCCATCACAACTAAGTTCACTTCCACTTGCTGATATTGATCCCAGAAGCTTTCGTTTGTTTACGACCGGAGGCGCGGTTATCAGTTCCGTGGTAGTCCAGCCCGGACCGGCATTTGTGGAAACTGCCATCCAGGTCATTGGAGAGAGCGACGGGGCTTTTGACAGCTCCGATTACATCGTGTTCTTTGGAACGGACAGGAACGGCTTGGAGCAGAATCTAAACGTAGGCACGGGTCATTATAATAATCCTTATTCACAGAACACCGTTTACTGGTTGACTTTTGGAGGTGAGTTTTCCGGCTCACCGAAGAGGATGACCGTTAGTTCTCCTGAGACATCCTGGGACCAGAGCATCAATTCCTACACGGAAACTCTTCGCATGGATGAGGAACGTTACCGCCGGGACATTCATGGTTTTGACTGGTACATGACCAGGTTCTTTGGCTATAATACAGCGGACTATCAGTTCACGATAAACCTGGAAAATGTCGATACGACGAAGGCACAAGCTTTGAGTTTCTCGATCATCCAGGAGAACATCGATTCATTTACAACTCATAACATGTCCGTATATATCAACGATGTGCCTATAGTTAGCAGCACGACCACCGGCTCGATCATCTTCACCTGGTCAGCGACTTCAGAATATCTGTTCAATAAGATGGTCACAGGCTTCGTGAACGGTCCAAACACACTTAAGATCAGAATACTCAGGTCCGGGACGGTCAACTACTTCCTCGATTATATCAAGCTGGATTATGGAAGAACCCTGATTAAACAAGCAGGTCAGTTCTTTATTCGCGTTCCCTCCGAATACCCTCTTCAGAAGGTAAAGTACAACTTGACAGGAGATTATAATGGAACAAGCCTCTATAAGATAAACAGCCTGGATAATATCGATGTCATACCCTTGCAGAGTGATTACTACGTGACTATGGGTGCCGCGAATATCCCGCAGTTTATCCTGAAGCCACAGGAATTGTATACCCCTGCCTCCATTAGCTTGTATCAGGTTCCTGATCTGGTAACCAACCTTTCGCAGGTGGATAATGTCATCATCTGTCCAGCCGAATTTGCCGGTTCAGCTCAGACTCTCTCTGATCTCTATATGCAGGTATATGGGAAACGTAGCCTTGTTGTGGATCAACAACAGATCTTCGATCAGTTCAACGGAGGTCATCCTGATCCGATGGCGCTGCGCCAGTACTTGCGCTTCGTTTATCACAACGCACCATCTCCGCGTCTGTCTTCACTGACCCTGCTGGGCATAGGTACGATCGACTGGGTGAATACGTCCGGACTCGCTTCCGAGCGTAACAAGGTCATTCTCTTCCAAAGAAATGATGACGTCTCCGATGACTGGTTCGGGATGCTGACGACTTCTTCATACCCTGAAATTGCCATAGGGCGCTACCCGGTTCGGAACCAGACAGAGCTGAACATCATGCTTAATAATTTCCGCAGCTATACACAGAATCCTCAGCCAGGCTGGTGGCAAAACTCCATGGTATTCCTGGCTGACGACCTCTATAATGGCCCCAATTCACCTTATGAAGATATTCACACGGATGATATGAATCAGGCAGCGGGCATGATGAACCGAAGCGTTCTGATCGACAAGATCTTTGCCTGGGACTATCCCTATGATGAATTCCAGAATAAGCCCGGAGCCAGGGACGCGATGTTTACCGCCCTGAATGACGGGCGTTTGATCTGGTACTACATCGGCCACGGTTCGTATGACAAGCTTGGTGCGGAAGATTATATGAATGGCGCTACCGATATGGGACGATTTACCAACCAGGGGAAGCAGTCTTTCTTCATCGCAGCTTCCTGCAAGGTCGCCAATTTTGACTACTGGGGCTTTGACAGCCTGGCTCAGAAAGTAGTTCTGCGCAACAATACGGCATCTATAGCATCCTGGGCTGCTACGCGGATCACCTATCCGACCCTCAACGACGATCTGATGAAGCTGGCGCTCGACAGGATGGTGAATAAACGTAACCCGGTCGGGAACGCAATTCTCAGTGCCAAGGTCAGCTATACACTCGATAGCACCAATGAACTGGTCTATGTGCTTTTGGGAGATCCTCTCCTGCACATCATGCCACCTGAAAGGGATAGCACTATGTCCGTGACGGGCGTCGGGGAAGATAAATCCTCACTCCGTTCACGCCAGATAGCCTTGGTAAACGGCAGGTTTTCCACCGAAGGATTAAATGGAGAGGCTGAGCTTGTAGTTTATGACACGGACAGACTCTATAATCTTGACAACGTTCACGTTAGCCAGCGAGGTACAAAGCTCTTCCGGGGCAAGGTTCAGGTTCAAAATTCTCAGTTTTCAGGAGGATTCATCGTACCTGATGATGTGACCAATGGCACTACAGGCATCGTGATGGCGTATTTCTGGGATCCATCAGTAAAAAAGGGATATGTCAGCTATCACTCTCCTCTGTCTCTCTCAGATGAAGCAATGGCAGTCATCAATGATTCAGCTCCCACGATCGGATTGTATCTGGAGAGCCTTGATTTCAGAGCCGGCGATACGGTTGGCTCAACGCCGGAGCTGATCGCAAGAATATCGGACGCCAATGGGATCAACATCACCGGTAGTTCAGGTCACAATATACTCCTGGTGATCGATGACGCGATCCAGCCTGTTTCTGTGACGAATTACTTTGCCTACAATGTCAATTCTTACACGGATGGAACATTGGTCTATACCCTGCCTGAGCTTGCGGAAGGTCCTCACGCTCTGCAGCTTATCGCCTTCGACGGATTCAACCTGCCCGCAGTAGCCACGACCAACTTTGTCGTTCACAAATCAGGCGAGTTGAGTCTGGAACGGTTCCTGATCTATCCCAACCCCATGGAAACCGAGACAGCCTTTACCTTCCTCCTCTCCGATGCCGCGAATCTAAAAATATCAGTTTATACCGTCACAGGCAAAAAGCTCAGAACTCTTGAGTCAAATGGCAGGGAAGGCTTCAATACGGTAAAGTGGGATGGGAAAGACGACCAAGGACACCGTCCCGCGAACGGCACTTACTTCGTGAAGATCAAAGCAACCGATTCAACCGGGAAATCGACCGAGAAAACAGAACGACTCGTGATCTATAAATAACCCTAAGGGAAGATAATGAAACTATACAACACCATGACCAGACAGAAAGAGGAGTTTCGCCCGCTCATAGATGGAAAGCTCTCCCTCTATGCCTGCGGTCCGACCGTCTACAATTACTTTCACATCGGCAATGCCCGCGCCTTTCTCTTCTTTGACGTTGTTCGCCGCTACTTCGAGTACCTAGGATATGACGTGACCTACGTGCAGAACATCACGGATATCGATGACAAGATCATTGCCCAGTCGATCGAAGAGGGCAGGGATTTTTCTGAGATAGCGGGAAAATATACCAATGCCTTTCTCGAGGATAGCCTCGCGCTGGGGATCAAACCTCCGACGGTGCAGCCCCGTGCCACAGAAGTCATACCCGAGATCATCGATCTGATCGCCCTCCTTGTGGACAAGGGCTTTGCCTACGAATCAGAGGGAGACGTGTATTTCTCAGCTTCTTCGCTTCCGGACTACGGCAGCCTTTCCGGAAAGAAGATAGATGAACAACTAGCGGGAGCTCGAGTGGAAGAGAACACCCGTAAACGCCACCCCGCCGACTTCACACTATGGAAGAAGAGTAAACCCGGGGAACCTGTCTGGAATAGTCCCTGGGGAGAAGGACGACCTGGTTGGCACTCCGAGTGCGTTATCATGGGGCAGAAATACTTGGGGCAGACTTTTGATATCCACGGGGGCGGGATCGATCTTGTCTTTCCGCACCATGAGAATGAGCTTGCCCAAGCTCGCGCCATAACAGGGAAACCTCTGGCTAATTACTGGATGCACAACGGCTTTCTCAATATTGAAGGCGAGAAGATGTCCAAAAGCCTCAATAACTTCTTTACGGCGAGAGACATCTTGGCGCAGTATTCCCCCGAAGCTATCCGCTTCTTCTTCCTGAGTAAGCATTACCGCAGTCCCATAGACTTTAACAGAGAACTGATCCTCGAATCAGACCGCGCGGTCAAAAACCTCTACGGCGCGATCAAATCTGTCTATACCAAGATACCCGCGACATTTGATGATCTGAACACCGCCGCTGAAGCTGAATTCCGCTCCGCGATGGACGATGATTTCAATACCGCCAGGGCTATCGCCGTGCTCTTCGATCTGGCAAGATCGGCGAAGAATGAGACGCTTTCCGGAGTCGCACGCGAACAGGCTGCAACGACCCTGATCAAGCTTGGTAGGGTTCTTGGCTTTTTCCGAGAACTTCAGCAGAGCCTGGAAGATAAGACCCCTGATCTGTCCCGTCAGCTGATCGATCTGCTGATATCCTACAGACTTGAAGCCCGTGCTGCCAAAGACTGGGCTAAGAGCGACAAGATCAGGGATGATCTCGCCGTTCTAGGCATCCTGATCAAAGATACAAAAGAAGGCAGCACCTGGAATATAAAGGAGTAAGATATTATGAATAAGAATAAGAAATACATCCTCTTCGGACTGATCGCCCTGATCATCCTTATCATCGCCCTGTTCTTCCTTCTCAGGGGCGGAGTCAAGACCCCGGAAAGCATCGCTTTCGATGGACAGACAAACAGCTTCCTCGTATCCAGCACCAAGGGTAAAGCGATCTATAGCATGGATCTCAAGGGCAAACTTACTCCCTTCCTCAAGGAAGGCTTCAAGGCTCCGCGAGGTATCCTGCTCAGCGCGCCTTATCTCTATGTGGCAGACGTCGATCACGTTCTTACGATTGATCTGCCCTCCCGCAAGATCGTAGCCAGCATTCCTGTCGACGGCGCGAATATGCTCAATGACATCGCTATGGATGAAACAGGCAGGCTCTTCCTGACTGACACGACCGGTAACGCGATCTTCGTTCTCGAGCCGGGAACCAAGAAGCTTATCAAGCTTACCGATCCTTTGCTGAAGGCTCCCAACGGGATAGTCTTCGACGGTCCCCGGCATCAGATGCTCGTTGTGTCCTACACCAAGCAATCGCCCATCCTCAGTCTTGACACTCAGAAACTCTATCTGTCCAAGTTCATGGACACGATCACGTCTGATCTGGACGGCATCACGATCGACGATAAGGGTCGCATCTATTTTAGTTCCTGGGCTGAACAGGTTATATATGTCATCCCTCAGGAGCAGAACCGGGTCGAGATATTTAAAAGTGAACTCAAGTCCCCAGCTGATATCTACTACCACGCTCCGACCAATGAGATACTTGCGCCACTCTGGACTAAGAATAAGATCATCCGCTTCAATCTGGATTAGTCATCCACTTCAGGCATGAATCCCGATATCATCATAGAGACTGATTCTGTCATCAAGCGTTTCAGATCCGTGGATTCCTTTGACCGGGAACTGAGGATCTATCAGTTATGCCTACCATTTGTTCCACGACTGATCAGCTTCAGTGGGACAGAGGAGATAGTTCTGGAGAGGATACCGGGGATTCCCTATCTGGATGATCGTGAGTTCTTTGATCCATTTCTTTTGGGGCAGACCATCGCGTTGTTTCATCAAGCAACCAGTTCCGGGGATAAATGCATCTGCCACATGGATAACAACCCGAAAAACATCCTCCGGAGTGAAGCTGGCTATTTCCTCATAGACTTCTCCGAATCCGGCCTTGCGTATCCGGAAAGTGATCTGACTCACCTACTGCTCTTCTGGATCGGGCATTTCCCGGATAAGGATCTCCTGATCCATAAAGCCGCATTGATCCAAGGTTACTCCTCGATCCGATCACTGAATCAGGAGCACTGGAATACCTATATCGGAGAAAGTTACGATCGTTTCGTTTCACGCCGTGAGCAATATGGGAAACCGCTCTCAGCCATACTTTCAGACAGGACGGCTACAGAACGTCTTCTGAGATTGTGATTAGTTCAGGATTCTTTGCACTAAACTCTTTCGGTTCAGCGGGAAGCTGATCTTTCCCTGATCAGTTCCGCCATGATGCTTATCGCTATCTCATAAGGGGTCTGCGAGCCGATCGGCAGCCCAATGGGAGCGTGCACCCGTGCCAATCTATCAGCGTTGATCCCCTGTGCCAGAAGTCTGTCAAAGGTCTCTTTCACCTTTTTCTTCGATCCGATCATGCCCAGATACTTACATTCCAGATCAAGGCACTGCTCCAGCACAGCCTTGTCGTGAGCGTGGCCGTGAGTCATGATCACGACGCTGGGGTTCTCATCTTTGATCAATGAAATCATATCACTATAATCAGAAAGCTCAGTACGGCAACCAATTAAGCTCTTAGCCTCCTCCAGAACATCCTGCCTGTCATCGATGATCATGACTGAGTATCCGGTCAACTGCGCCAATTGTGCCAATGCCTTGCCGCAATGACCACCACCGATGATGTATAGACTTTCGCTCAGATGCAGAGGTTCAATAAAGACAGATGCCTGACCACCGCAGATCATGGATGTTTGGATCGAGCTTCCGGATTCCTGAGTGGAGGTCAGCGATGTGCCGAGATCGTAACTCAGGTTGATTGGCATCTTTGGTCTGTGCTCACGGACATAGTCAATAATATTGTGTTCCATCTCACCTCCGCCTAGATTGCCAAAATAGAGGTCAGTGTTTCCGATGCAGGCTTTCATTCCCATCCTTGCGGGAGTCGAACCATCCGTTTGGATGACTGTGGCTTGCCATAGAGGAATATTTGTTTCTAAAAGGGATTCGATCCTCAGGTAGTAATCGCGGTTATTCATGGTGCGCTCCTCGTTCCTTGATGAGTATTCTGACCAGACAGGATTGGAGATCTCCGTTCTTCAATGTCTTTTTCCAGCGGTTTCTGAGCCGGAGTTCAGTGCTGAGTTCATCGCTCCCGCAGAGGATATAAGCTGTTCCTCCTATGCAACTTGCCCTGAGCCAGGCACCGAGCTCACGATATAGGGAAGGTGCCTGTAATTCCGAGCCAAGCCTTACGCCATAGGGCGGATTAGTGATGATCGTGCAGCCCTCCAGACCAACGAGGTCTTGAAACTTCGATCGCGTGATCCTGACATTCCTACCACCCGGCAGACAGCTAAGGTTAAGGCTTGCTGTCTCAACCATGTCTGACGAGATGTCCGAGCCGGAGATCAATCCCGAAGGCAGTTCTCTGATCTGCGAATCCGCTTCTTTCACGATCTTTGTCCAGGTCTCAGGATCAAAGTCCGGCATGAACCGTATCGCGTTATGTTTTCGAAGCTTTCCTGCCGGAATCCTGCAGTAGCTCATCAGAGCTTCCGCAAGCAGAGTGCCGCTGCCGCACATCGGGTCATAGAGCTTTGTTTCGCCATCCCAGCCTGAGAACCTGACGACTGCTGCCGCAAGGGTTTCCTGCAGAGGTGCCGCACCTGCCGACCTGCGATAGCCACGCTTGTGCAGACTTCCACCACCAATGTCCAATGATATTGTCGCCTCGTTTCTGTGAATATGCAGATTGAACAGGATATCCGGCTCCTTGGCGGAAAAGTCCGGCCTGGCGTTGTATTTTGCCCGGAATCTGTCACAGATGGCATCTTTCAGGATCTGTCCGGCATAGAGCGAATGCTTGATCTGCGAGTCTGAAACGTTGCTCTCGATCCCAAAACTGTCTGTCAGCTTGAACAGAGCTGTCCAATCGATATTCTTGACAGCTTGATCGTAGAGGTACTTCTCGCTGTGAGTGGGGAAGCTGAGCAGAGGCGCCAGCAGTCGCTGAATGATCCTGCTCTGATAGAGAACCTTATAGAAAACAGGTGTCGTTGCGGAGAAGTACAATCCGCGTGGCACTTCCCGATAGACCTCAGCGCCAAGTTCAGTAAGTTCCATCCTCGCGA
>DAOPZE010000085.1:0-1176 GCA_035353255.1 Candidatus Cloacimonadota bacterium | reverse complement strand
CGTGGCACTTCCCGATAGACCTCAGCGCCAAGTTCAGTAAGTTCCATCCTCGCGACATTCTCCAGACTGCCCGCCACCTGAGCGAAGTATTTATGATGTTTTTGATATTCCATATTGATCCGCTGTTTTCTTTTTATTCATATGGTGTCAGCCTGATATGGAGAGGCTTTGTATGTCAAGAAAAAGAAAGAATATCTAGAGATTGCAGGAGACCAATAATGATGATCAATCAATCAAACGTTGAGTAGAGATACATGTGAAGCTTAGTCCCATAGGGATATAATTTTGATAGCAGCAGACTTGTTAGATACCATGGAATCCCGTAGGGACGGCACATTCACCGATCTCGAATTTCCTCATCAATCATACAATACCGACACCTGGATCAAGCTCGATTTTTCTTCGTGCGAACAGCCGGAATCTCATGTATATTATCATTAAACTACAAACATTATAGGGAATTCGAATAAACGAGGAGTTTAACCATGAAGAGAGTTCTTAAGACCATATTTTTCGTCGGAGGAGCTGCCGCGGCAGGCTATTTCGGCTACAAGTTCTATCGTACAGTACAAACCATGAACCAGCTTGAAAAAGCCCTTCCTGAGCATCTTGAGGGTATATGTGGCGAGCTGCCCGAAGTAAAAGGGATCGTTGCGATCAATAAATCCACTCTCCTGACCATCAAGATCAGCCTGAGCCCGGAAGCACTAGCCAAGATAGCCGATATCAACGAGACCGTGCTTGATTTTATCCGCGACGAATATCCATCCCTGATGAAGCATAAGATCATCATCAAGGCCGAGAGCCCTGTCAAAGAGGATCATGACACCTTTGCCAGTGGAGCACATTACACCGATCCCGAAGAGGGCTGATCCAAAGGCTTGTTATTTCACGGCACTTTGCCTATAGGTGAAGTGCCTTTTTTGGCAGCATGTTGCCAGTATCATGTCGGTATCATTCCCTGTCATGACAGGATATGATACCGGAATGATACCGGGAAGATGAGGTGATAAGCTAAGGGGAACAGAAGTCAGCTGAGGCGTTCGATGAGTGCCGCGGCTGTCAGAATATTCTCTGTGACAAAATCCGGTTCATAGTCCCAGCCCTGAAATCCGGTCAGCATTTCCTTCCTGCCATTTCCCGTGAGCAGAAGGATGGTCCGCAGCCCTGCTTTCT
>DAOPZE010000084.1:0-11267 GCA_035353255.1 Candidatus Cloacimonadota bacterium | reverse complement strand
GGGATGAAGTATGAGCACGCCACCAATACCATGAGTCTCTACAGCAGTCAGGGAAGTCTGGATCAAACAGCTTTGAACGCGATACAGCGAGTCCCGGACTGGATGGAGGCAGAACTAACCAACGTTCTACTTCAGCTTCCCAACGATAAGCGCACTATCTTTGCCCAATTGATCCTCGATACTCAGGATCCTTATGTGGATGAAGTGGCGTTTGCCATTGCCAACAGCTCGGTCGCCTACCTGATCTCTGACTTTGCCGTGCCAGATCTTTTCACCGAAAATGCCGCCTACATATATTCTATTGCCGTCGATCTGCCCTATGTGGAGATCATTGATCATGGCACGAGTTCATCGGACGATAATTACTGGTCAACGACCCGCTATCGCAGTAAGGACGAAAACGGCAATATCGTCACGACCGAAGTCCCGCGAGACATCTATTACTGGTACATCGTGCATCCCCGTATCACGGACGAAATAGCCGGCTTCATCGATCCCGATATCGTGGAAAGCAATTCCACCCACAACAATAATATCGTTGCTCCGCCGACCGGCAAGTTCTGGAGGAGCTTCCTTTATACAGCCGCTGATCCTGATCGTCCCGTATTGGCGGACACTCTGAATGAGTGTGAGACGCTCTACAATCGTGACGGCACCGGCGGAGACGCCATCCGCACAGTGCAGTGGTGGATCAATCAAACCATGGGCTTCACCTCGAATAACGAACGTCCACATCAACCGGTGCGTATCTATCGAAAGCATATCGGACGCTGTGGCGAATATCAGGACTACACTGCCGCTGCCGCTCGTCTGGCACTAATCCCTTGCACAGGGATCACTTCAGTCTCGACTGATCACGTCTGGAACGAGTTCTGGGATCAGTCCTGGGTTCAATGGGAGCCGGTCAATGGCTACATTAACGTTCCTCTTGTCTATGAGAATGGCTGGGGCAAGGTCTTCGGCTCAGTCTTTGAAACCCGTTCTGACGGGTATTTTACTCCTGTTACAGATAGGTATTCCGAAGGCAGCGCGACGATTCGAATCCATGTCGTAGATCAGAACGGTCTGCCGGCTGAGGGAGCCAGAGTCATCCTTGCCATCTTTGAAACCGCGCCGAGAACGGATAACGTCGGCTTCACCGACAACCAGGGATATGTCGAATTCATCGTCGGCGATAATCGTGATTTTCGTGCCAGAGCCGAGACAAGCTGGGGCATCTATCCTGCAATAGCAGGAACTTACGCAGCCTTGACAGACAATTCCGTCGCGGGAGAGACCTACAATTACGAGTTCCAGATCGCTGCGGAGAAGCCTCAACCAGCCTTCACAACCATTGATCCACCCGCGGATCCGGTTCAGGACTGGCAGTTTACCATCATCTACGACTGCCCTGAATACTATCTCAGCGGCAAGGTGACCTGGGATGATATACATTCTCTGGGAGTTAATTCCATCTTCTACAAGAACGTCGCAAGCCCGGGTAGCGTGTCTGCTTTCAGCGTCAACGACGACGATCTGATCTTTCTGCAATTCGATCTGATGGCTTCGATCTTCAACGACCCGACACCCGCTTCCGCAGGTGCGTTGGAATTCTCCATCCCCACAAGTTCAGATTGGTACTCACTTCTGGATAATTCGTACTGCACTGGTAACGCTGTCAAAGTGACAGGATCTATGAATTCTGCCCACTTTGGAGTTCAAACGGATGATCCGACAGTACCTGAAGCAGAGGCTGGCCTGATTGTTTACCCCAATCCCTTCAGGGAATCCCTCAAACTCAGACTTACCATGCAAGAATCCGTCACCACAAAAATCTCAATCTACAATCAACGTGGCCAGATTGTTATGCAACTCCTCTCCGGTGATAATCCTGTTGCGACACAGGAGTTAAGCTGGGATGGATGCGATTCGTCCGGATCAGCTTGCGCGAATGGCATCTATTTCCTCAGGCTGGAATCAGGTAAGACGACAAGGACGATCAAACTGCTCAGGGTAAGATAGATACGGGACGAAAACCCAACGACTGTCTAGCCAGTAATACTCAGGGCAGCCTCTCCAATTCTGTCCGTGACATGGGGATGTACTCGTTGTTTTCCTGAGAGTCGATTGTTTTTTGGAAGAAGATCCTGGCGTTGGGGAAATCGCCCAGGGATCTGTAAATCATGGCAATATGGTATGATATCTCCGCGGGGAGTTCTTCCATTTGGATCGGGATGGACATATAGTCAAGCGCTTGCCTGTACTCTCCTTTCAGATAGTGGTACCAGGCGAGACTATCGAGATAAAAAGGCTCATTGGGAGAGATATCCAGAGCACGCCTGATCAAAGCGCCACCTTCTTCCAGGCGGTTTGGTTCGGAAAGCAGGGAATAGCCCAGAGAATTCAGGAAAGCGGAATTGGCGGGGAACAGGTCGATCGCCTTCTCCAAAAAGTGGTACAGCTCCTGTTTATGTCCTTGGATCTGAAGGTCCTGAGTGACGATCAGATAGTCCTTCTCATCGCCATATCCACGCTCAATGATCTCACGGCTGAGTTTCGCGCTGATCTTCACGAAATCGTCACTATTTATAGTGGCATATTGCATCATGGCATAGAGTTGCATAAAACTCACCATCAGGCTGTCAGAAGTTATAGCTGAGAATCCTGCCACGCACTTCTCATAGATTGGAGGGGTGATCTCTTCAAACTTGATACCCTCTTTGTTGCCGAAAAAAGAAACGCTAAAGCCAAGAACTGTCTGCACATCGTCCAGCGACCAGAGACGGGAAGTGAATGAGGTCAGATCCCGCGAATCGTTGTGAACGACTGCGTAAGCGATAAGGATCGCGTAAACACGACTGTCTTCCCTGGTATTGTCGGTTCTGGTATCCATGACTGAACTGATCCTGCTGATGAGTTCTGTATCGTCATTACTGAAGGCAAGAGTAGTAAGAGGAGTCAACAAGGCAGAATCCCCGGTTTTAAGGATAGCATCGGCATTACGAAGGATCGCCTTACTGTCGCCTTGTTCCAGGGCAGTATTGAGAAAGTCTATCATCTGTTCTCTGTCATGAGGATAGACATAGCCGTCAAAGATCTCGTTTACAGGCGCCTCATCCTGGAGAGACATCCTCAGCGCTGTAATGAGGGAGCTTGCTTCAGGTGAAGGTTGGAGCTCGTTGACCCGGTCAAGAAGTACAAGGGCTTTCCGTGGATCGAGCAGGCTGTAGATCCTGGCGAGCTGAAGCAGGTTCTCGGGTTCGGTCGTGGCAAGCTCTTCAGCCTTGAGCAGAGCGGCTTTATCGATCTGCTGACGGTAGGTGTGATTGTAATAGAATCGCCAGAGATAAACGGAACTGCTGGGATGTTCGTGTTCCAGAGCGGAAAGATAACGATCGATCTGCAGGGTGTCTTTCTTTACTGCAGAGACGGAATAGAGCGCCAGGAGGACTTGCTCGTCGTGCATAAGGTTGCTCTCTGCAGCCTTGAGGCGTTGCTCGAATTCATGTTTACTGATCAGGTCGTTGTAATATAGATATACGTTGTTGAGCAGGATATATTTGCGGATAACGGCACTGCCGTTGTCGAAGACTTTGGCTTTTTCTAAAAGGTTGCCGGCAAGCTGGAAATTGCCCTGATGCTGGGAATAACTCCCCACTGTAAAATAGTACAGGGACTGATGCGTCGGACTTCCCGTGTTGAGGGTTTGGTTGTTGTTGACCGTCGAGCAGGCAGCCAGGACAAGAAGCGCAAGGGATGCCGTGATCAGCACCCTGATAAAGGTTCGTCCCTGTTTGATCGTCATTGCGTTAGTTGATCTCCAAAGTCGAGGATATCGCATGAAGTTCCAGTAGTAAGGGGAGCTTTTCACCGGCAGGGAAGAAGACCATGTTGTCCACGAGATAGGCACGTTTGGTCTTTTCATGCCAGAAAACCATGGTCTGGAAGGCTCCACCGATCAGCATCTTTTGGTTTTCCCAGGAGCCTATTAGCCGATAACCTTCAAATCCGGCGAATTTGAACTTCTCTGAACGAAGCTTGTCCTTGCGGATGAGGTCGCCGTCGAAGTGCGTCTTCCAAATCTCGAGGCGTTTATTGAATGCCCAGTCTGCATCAACTTTGTTGACCGGCATATCTTCATAATAAACTGATATATACTTGTCCGGGATCGAGCGATCCGGGATCCTGGCACGGTAGAGGAGTGAAAGGAAGCGTCCCTTGACATCGTTCGAATAGAGCCTGAAGGTGTCAGGGACCTTCATACTGAAGGGATAGGGTTTCCAGAACTTCGGGGGAATGATTTTACCCCGGAATGCCTGGTATGCTTTTCGTTCGGTCAGTCGTTTGAGCAGGAGCGAAAAGATCGAGTTCTCCTGAAGACGGGTGATGTCGATCAGCGACTGAGAATCCTTTCCCAGCAGATAGAGCACGATCTGATCGCGGGAATTGTGGTTCTTGGCGATGAAAAGATCGCCTCCTGTCTGACGCACGCGGACGATGTAGTCCTTTGCCAAAGAAGAGCGCATGTAGGCAGAAACCTCATCAGCAGAAGCTAGATCGCCCACAAAGATCAGATTCTTGTAGGGGAGATAGGAGGCAACATCCTTTATTTCTACTGGGATAAGGTTGAAATACTTCTCAGGATAGACGAGGCTGACGGTGCGTTCGATCGTGGCACGCAGCGTTGCCTCCAGAGCCGTCCAGTTCTCTTTACCGCAGAGAACATAGACGTCTTCGTCCTCGCCGAATGCCAGAGGTTTGCTGTAATCCAGCATCTTGTCATACTTGGTATAGCGGTCAGCGGGAACGGAGGTCTTGCCACAGGCTGCGAGAACCAGCAGTAGTAGCAGCGGGATCAGACACAGCAGGAGTGATTTGAGCTGGTGGTAATAGTTCTTCATGGTCTTACCCTTTCTTTTGGGGTTTGAGGTAGTTCATACCGCTGATCAGGGTCAGTACTGTCACTCCCCAGAACCAGAGAATGACGATCAGACGGAAAAGTTGAGTTGGGTCGCCTGACGCCCAGACGGAGAAGGCAATGATTATCCCGCACATCTGGGTGACGGTCTTGAACTTGCCGAGTTTATCCGCGGCGACGATGATGCCTTTTTTCTTGTATACTTCACGCAGGATAGTGATCACAGCCTCACGCAGGAATATCAGGACAAAGATCAGCCAGGGAAGGCGATAAGGTTCCAGCCAGGTCAATCCCGCCAGAGCGGTGAGAACCAGAAGCTTATCCGCCAGAGGATCCATGATCTTGCCAAAGTTGCTGATGATGTTGTATTTCCGAGCCAGTGCACCGTCAAGATAATCCGTGAATGAGGCCAGGACAAAGATGATCAGACTGATCAGAATGCGGGAATCAGCGTGACCGGCAAAGAGAAACCAGGCAAAGACGGGAATGACCAGTATCCGTGCCAGAGTCAGAGCGTTGGGAACGTTACGATTCATGTTCTTCAGTCTGGGCTGTGGCTGCCAGTACCGGTGGCTTCGGGGCTTCAACGGTGATCTCGTCACGGTGATAGCGGTTGTCATGTTCCAACAGATATAGGTCGATCATCACGATCAGAGTCCCTATCAGGATGACACCCGCCTGGATGAGGAACATCCAGTAGGGGATCAGATCGTTCGGATAGCCGAAATAGCCCCATTTGAGCTGAAGAAGGCCGTAGTAGGCTCCCACGTTGATGATCAGGGGAACGAAAAAGAGGATGAGCGAGTGAGTCCTGATCTGGGACTTGTAATGCATCGCATCGACTACGGAGATCAGCTTTCGCTTCTGCAGAAGGAGAAGACGAAGCTCGTAGTTCATGCGCAGATAGATGAAGCAAAAGAGTACGAGTATCCCTGTAAGGATATTGACGGAGATCTTGCGTCCGTGCAGAGATTTTAGCTGTTTCTCCGCTTTGGTCCAAGCTGTGGACTGACTGTCGATATCGATCTCGGGGAGAAAGCGGCGCAGCGTGTCCATGATCCTGGGCTTGGCGGCGATCGCCTCCGCCGTGGGCTTGAGGTTTATTGTGATCACGTCCGGGAACTGAAAGCCGGAAAGCATAGTTTCCGAAACAGGAAGATTGTAGGAGGAGACAAGCTCCGTTGCTGCCTGTGCGCCGGTATCGTGGGTGATACCCGAAGTAGCGGTATAAGACTTCAGTTCCTTGAGTAGAGGTTGCAGATCGGTGGGATCTGATACATAGGCATAGATCGGATAGCTGGTAAGGTCCTTGATCTGAGCTTCCTCGATCAATTCATATTGGTAGTGGGTGTAGGTCCAGGCGACCAGGATCACCACAAAAAAAGCCAGCATGGCATAGAACTTAGCAGTCATTGTTTCCTCGCTGTTTTAGACGACAGATTAAATACTGTTTTGTGCCATTGGTAAAAACCAAGTCAATTATGTCAAGTGAAGTCTTGTCAGTCAGAGATTGCAGTTCGGCGAGCCTAGCACGGGGATAGATGAGAACGGCTTCACCCGCAGGATTCAGCAGACGTGAAACAGCATTCAGGATGTCCGTCATGGCGCAGTGAACCTCTTCTCTGCCGATGCGCCTTTCCGGAATGGGACTGGATAGCCCCTTGCCAACAGGGAGCCAGGGTGGATTTGCAATGATGAGATCCCATCCGGGTGTCGTCCACTTTCTGAGATCCGCCTCATGGAAGCTGATCAGACAGCCGCAGAGTACTGCGTTGCGCCGGGAAAGTTCCACCTGTTCCGGTTGTATCTCCAAAGCCGTGATCTGCCAGTCAGGACGAGAAAGAGCCAGCATGATGCTGACGATTCCGCAACCACTGCCCAGTTCAAGCAGGATACGTGGATCATTATCTTCATGATTGAGGATATATTCCACGAGCAACGCAGAAGCGTCGGTCACAGGCTGAAAACGTGGATCCTGAAAGATGTATCTATCCGGGAATGGCAGGATCACTTGCCGAAGTCTTGCTTCGCTCAGCGGGAAAGCTCCAGCATCTTGTCCAGACAGCCTATGGCTCGCATTGCCGTCTCTTGCGGGACAGTGATATGATGCACCTCGTTCAGGAGAGAAGTATGCAGATCGTGAAGACTCGTCTTGAGCATGTTTTGGCAGATCGCCGTTGCCGCGAGAGGGAGAATATCTTTTTCAGGATACTTATGATTGAGATAGCGGATCATGGCTGTCTCGGTCGCGATGATGAGCTTGTCATGCTTTTCAGCATAGTCCATCATCCCACTCGTGGACATGACCAGATCAGCCAGATCTGTCACTTCCGCGGGGCATTCAGGATGCGCAAGGAGTGTGTAGCCGGGGTGAGATTTCCGCATTTGCCTGACCTTTTCAGCAGTAAACTGCCAATGATGCACGGGGCAGTATCCGTTCCAGGTAATGACTTCTCTGCCTGCCTGACGAGCCGCCCAGGAACCCAGATTCTGGTCCGGCACGAAGAGGATCTCCTTGTCCCGGGGGATAGCTTTGATGATCTTCACGGCATTGGAAGAGGTGCAGCAGACGTCGCTCTCTGCCTTGACTTCCGCTGTGGAATTCACGTAGCAAACGACGACGGCGCCGGGATACTTTGCTTTGAACTCACGAAGCTGATCTGCGGTGATCATGTCCGCCATGGGACATCCGGCATCGGCTCTGGGCAGGAGTACTCTTGCTTCGGGATTGAGCATGGCAGCGGTTTCTGCCATGAAGCGAACTCCGCAAAAGACGATGATCTCAGCTTTCAAGCTTTTCGCGAGAACTGATAGTTGCAGCGAATCTCCACGGTGGTCAGCGATCTCCTGGATCTCTAAAGCTTGATAGTTATGTGCCAGGATGATTGCATTCTTTTCTTTGCGTAGACGGTTTATATCTTCAATTATCTGATTCATGTGAACCTCGTTAATGTGTTAATGTCCGGAATGCCCGAATCCTCCTGTATCGCGAATTGTGGGCTGGAGTTCCGTTACTTCGGTGGGCTCGATGGCGATTGCTACTGTGAAGACGATCTGCGCTATCCGCATGTTCGGCTCCACGATGAACTTATCCTTCCCATGGTTGATCAGTATGACCTTCACTTCGCCACGATAATCCGCATCGATGGTTCCCGGGCTGTTCAGCACTGTGACGCCAAACTTCAGGGCCAAACCGCTTCTGGGACGGATCTGAGCCTCATATCCGACAGGGATCTCCAGAGCCAACCCGGTGGGGATGGCTTCCCAGCTACCCGGTGCCAGGCTCAGAGGAGTCTCCAGGCAGGCGGACAGATCAAAACCCGCGGCGTGCTGGCTCATTCTCTGCGGCTGTTGCGCCAGGGGGTCAAGCTTGATATAGGGTATGATCATGACTTGCGGGTGAGCAGATAATCCGCCAGGATCTCCAGAAGCTTGGCACGGTCACCCAATCCGTGGATTACATCCTTTGCTTTGTTGATCAGGATCTCAGCCTGACGGCGGGATTCTTCGACACCCCAGACAGCGGGGAAGGTGGCTTTTTCGACTGACGCATCCTTACCGATGGTCTTTCCCATCTCTTCCTGAGTGCCTTCGATATCCAGCAGATCATCGACGATCTGGAAGGCAAGACCGATGTTCTTACCGTATTCTTCGATGATCTTTAATTCTTTTTCGGGTGCTCCGCCTGCCATAGCGCCAAGCCTGAGGCTCAGATTGATCAGGCGTCCGGTTTTATTCTCGTGGATATAATTCAAAGTTTTCTTATCGATCTTCTTGCCCTCGCTCTCGATATCGACCATTTGTCCGGCGATCAGACCCATGATCCCGCATTCCTGAGATATCTCTTTGACGAATTGAACCTTCAGCGCGTCGTCGATCTCAGCGTGGGTGACAAGGTCGAAAGCACTGACCAGAAGCGCGTCTCCGGCAAGGAGGGCATCACCTTCTCCGAATACGGCATGACAGGATTTCTTGCCTCTACGGTATTCATCATTGTCAATATCCGGAAGGTCATCATGGATTAGGGAAAAGGTGTGGATCATCTCCAGCGCCGCTGCAACGGGGGTTATAGCCTCAGGATTCTCCTGATAAAGCTGATACGCCAGCATGGTGAGGTAGGGGCGCAGACGTTTACCACCGGCAAACACGCTATAGCGCAATGCCTTGTGCACTTCCTTGGGATATTCGTCCTTGCGGGGAAGGAAGCGATCCAGGATGATATTAACCAGTTCCTGTTTTTCCTTCATGTCTTTTTTGAGCCAAACTTTATTATCCATTATCTGCCTCCACGCCAAAGTTTTCCTGCTGTTTGCCAATGATGGAGATCTTCGTTTCCGCTTGTTGGAGCTTGGCTCTGCAATGATTCAGATAGAGCACTCCCTCCTCATAGAGCTGGATGATCTCATTCAGGTCAGGCTTGTCCGAGGAGATCGTCTCGATGACTGCTTCCAAAGCCTTTAGGGAAGCCTCAAAGCTGAGGTCTTTGACACTTTCTGGGGTGATCATTGGCAACTCCCGCGCATTTTTTGCCGATTATATGAATAGAAATGTTTTTGTCAATTACAAAATGGTGATGACCGCTAAAACGTCGCCCCGGCTCTTGAGAATACGTGCCGGGGAAGCACTCAAACGATTGCTGATCCCTCTGGTTTGCCTGCCCTTAAGTACCAATCCGTCAAGAGAATACTGCAGGCCCACGGAGCTGCTGAATTCTGCCTCTTCGCTCAGAGGTAAAAGCGATATCAGTGTGCCTTCAGGATAATCGAGATCGTCTATGTCCTCCAGCATCCGCAAGATCTGCGTGCCTGTTTCTATCCGGCAGTCAACTCCCTGACGTTTCGCAAAATCGAGCAGGGGGATGAGTCCGATCGCGTGGTCGATCCTGCCTTCCATATCGTTGCAGATGATGATCTCCGTCGCGCCGTGAGAGATCGCCCAATTCATCGCCAGTTCAGAATCTGTTTCGTTCTTGTCCGGGCTGAACTTGACCAGAGGAACGTCGCCATATTCATTTAGCAGGCTTAGTTCCGAGAGAGAATCCAGATCGCCGATAATGAGAGTCGGTCTGAGGCGAACAAGATGAATGATCTCCAGTCCCTGATCAACCGCAATGATCATGTCTTCGGGGGCGATGGATCCGTATTGCGGCAGGATGGGAGCGTGACAGGTGATGAGCCAGGCGCGGATAGGTTTACTCCGTGGAGGCATAGTTTTCGACAAGATTCAGGTAGTTCATGGGATCGGCTTTTACGCCGCCAGCCCAGACCTCATAGTGAACGTGAGGACCGGTTGACTGTCCGGTGGAACCCATGAAGCCGATGATCTGTCCTTTCTTGACGACATCACCTTCGCGAACCTTGAATGAGGACATGTGCCCGTAAAGAGTTTCATATCCGTTCTGATGATCGATCCGGATGAACTTGCCATAACCGCTTTCGTATTTTGCCTTAACGATGACTCCAGAAGCAGTAGCATAGATCGGAGTACCGGCTTCATTGGCGAGGTCGATCCCTGTATGAAATTCTATCTCATTGGTGATCGGACTGACCCGAACTTCAAACCCGGAGACGATATTTCCAAAGGCGGGATAGATCGAAGGAGCACCGGCACGAACGACAGGTACCTTCTTTGTCGGTTCGGTATCAGAGGAAATTGCGACGCCACCCAACTGACCATCGATCTCGCTTATGCGGTCATTGATGAGTTCAAGCCGCTTGACCACGCCTGCGAGATACTGAGAATCGCCCGTCGAGGTCTTACCGCTGTAATAGGGA
This sequence comes from Candidatus Cloacimonadota bacterium, assembly GCA_035353255.1. Taxonomy (GTDB): domain Bacteria; phylum Cloacimonadota; class Cloacimonadia; order Cloacimonadales; family Cloacimonadaceae; genus PHBP01. Next base: position 596 of record DAOPZE010000084.1, on the reverse strand, counting down.
TAATTGGTCGAGCTTTGCTTGAGGGAGTCGTTTGCGGTAGAATTGATCTTATTATTCAAGGAATCCAGCCGGGCACCGACCATTCCCAAAGAAGTTTCCATCTTGTTGCGCAGAGTGCTGTTCTCAGTCAGCAGACTGGCGATCTTGCGTTCTCTGGCGGAGATTCCTGACCAGCTGAAGATCATGACGAGGGTGCAGATCAGGAGGATTATTTGCACCAAAACAAAAACTCCGAGCGTCCATTTCGGGATGCTCAATTGTCTCTGGCGACCGTCCATGCCCATCTGGATCGTAAGCATAAACTTGTCAGGCGCGATGAAGTCTTTTTCCATAAGCTTATTATTATTAGTCCTTTGCTCCTGAAGGTGCAATTTCCATGCCAATCAATTGAGATATTCAAGCAGATTCAGAAGATTTTGGCATCCCGTGGGGGAATCGAACCCCCGTTGCGTGACTGAGAATCACGAGTCCTGGGCCACTAGACGAACGGGACACAAATCACACAGCTATTTTATAGTTTGGCGACCCCTAGGGGAATCGAACCCCTCTTGCAAGAATGAAAATCTTGAGTCCTGACCGATAGACGAAGGGGTCGC
>DAOPZE010000083.1:6919-11504 GCA_035353255.1 Candidatus Cloacimonadota bacterium | reverse complement strand
GGCGCTGAACCTCATGCACGCCGCCAGAACTGCCGGACATTCTGATATTGCGGAGGTCATGGTCTGCATGTTTGGGCCCACCAGCGATGAGTATGGTCTTCTGCATCAGGGGACGAGGGTGCGCAAGATGCACTCCTCCTATCGCAGTACCTTCCGCACCATCGGTGACACACCGATCGCGACGGTGACCAGAGAAGCGGTGCATCCTATCAAGACGGACTACAACATCAGGCGCAGGGACTGTCAGGTCAAGGTCATGCCCTACTTTGAAGAACGCGTCGCCATCGTCTATTACTATCCCAATATGCATCCTGATATCATTGATTCGCTGACGGATAACGGCTATAAAGGCATCGTCATCGCCGGAACGGGGCTCGGTCACATCAACAAGCCGGTGTACCCAGCGATCAAACGTGCCGTGGAGAAGGGCGTGCATATCTATATGACCGTCCAGACGCTCTGGGGCTACGTGCATATGTTCGTCTATGACACGGGTCGTGACCTGATGAGCATGGGCATCGTGCCGGGAGAGAACCTGCTTCCTGAAGTCGCCTATATCAAGCTTGGCTGGGCATTGGGTCAGACGAACGACCGCGAGAAGGTGCGAGATCTGATGCTGACTCCGGTCGCCGGAGACATCACCGCGGGCGAGCCGTACAATGGATACCTGATCTTCCAGGGAGGCATCCCGGAAGTCGAGGAGTTCATTCGCAAGTATCATAAGTAAACATAGCGAGTATACAGCGGGGGACGAGAGTCTCCCGCTTGTAGTATATAGAAGTGTTTCTGGTATTTTACGCTTGGCTCTCAGATAATAGTGAATTATATTAGCGATATTGAGACACATTTACAGACACAGATAGTGTGAGGACCAACACAAGTATAATCGTTCCTAAGGAGGAATTATGCCGAAAAGACTTGGTTTCCTGTTCATTAGTCTCTTAGTTGTGTTTATTACTTTAGTCGGAGTCACCGCTTGCAGTGATGACGATCCTACCCCTCCCACGGATGAATACGGCGTCGTCGCCGGACTCGTCAGTGCCCCCGATCGTTCAGCCCTTGCCGATGTCACTGTCAGGATCGGCACCAAAACCACCCTGACTGATACGCAGGGACGCTTCATCATCAGCGGAGTCACCCCCGGAGCAGCTGTGCTGGTGGATTTCGCCAAAGCCGGATATATCGGCAATCAGAAGATCGTCCACGTGCAGAAAGGTAAGACGATATACACGAGCAGCACCCTCTTCGTCGGAGTGACAGCCACCTTCAGCGCCACTGAGATGGGCAACATCGTGGATGGTAACGCCTTTATCAACATCCCCGCCAACTCTTTTGTCACGTCTCAGGGAGCCGCGTTCACCGGTAATGTCCTGGCGGAAATGAAGTTCTTCGACCCCACGGACGCTGCCTGTCTGGATGCCTTCCCGGGAGATTTCTCCGGAATACAAACGAACGGAACGGAGACTATGTTCGAGTCCTACGGCTTCATCGCAGCCAGTTTCTACGACGCTGCCAACCCCACTTCAGAGTTGCAACTCGCAGCAGGAAGCACTGCCCAGATCGTGGCGATGATCCCTGCTTCGTTGCAAGCCAACGCTCCGGAAACGATCCCCATGTGGTATTATGATGAGGCTCTGGGCAAGTGGAAGCAGCAAGGCACAGCCAGCAAACAGAATACCAGCTACGTAGGCAACGTCAGCCATTTCACCTATTGGAACTTTGACCACCCCATCCAGATCACTGATCAATCTACCCTGACAGGCAAGGTCGTGATGTCCGGCACGAATGATCCCGTCGCGGGTGCGCAAGTGGTCGCGACCGGTGTCAATTACAGCGGCTATACCCGTGCTTATTCTGACACACAGGGGAACTTCACCCTCACAGTGAAAGCATCCGCGCAGGTGACTGTCAGAGCCGTTGCGGGTGAGAATATGTCTCCGATGTCCGCGGTCATCACCACTCCCGCAAGCGGAGCTTCCGCGGAGATCGATGATCTGGTCATTACAGATCTGACCTTCACGGTGATAGGTAAGCTGGTCGATCCCGATGGTAATCCGGTCTCGCCAGGTTATGGTCAGGTATATCAGATCAATCCGCCTGCCGGAGCTTCCTTCAGTGCCTGGCTCACGATCGACGCAACAGGGGATTTCGAGATCAATACCATCAACCCCGCTACGGACGACCGTTTTGACATCCAGTTCCGTTACACTACCAGAGGTACCGTTTTCTCCGCACCGATCGATTTCATCGTTCCGCTTCCGGGTCAGATCAGAGACCTTGGCAACGTGACCATGCGTCCCGGAGGAACTCTCACTGGCAGAGCAAAGGACAACCAAGGCAATTGGTTTACGGACAAGTCCATCTCCTTTGCCGCTGAAGGTGCCTCCGGAGAGGGATCGATGCTCCATGCCCAGACTGACGCACAGGGCAATTTCTCCCTGGTCGGTCCGTTCAGCACCAATCTCACCAATATCAAAGCCAGCACCTGGATCGAAGGGGCTCAATACAGCTCTCCGACAATGACACTGCATTTCCCCGCCTCCGGAGCGACGGGTTCTCTGGGAACAATAACGCTCTCGCCGGCAAAATGATCTTAGAACATCCGTTATCATTGACAACGAAGGGTCGGGTTTTTCCCGGCCCTTTTTTATTGACAAGTCCCGTGGTCAAAGATAAGGCTTGACAGAGAGAGGGATGTCGCTTATCTATGCCAATCGACACAATATTTGAGGAGATGACCATGAAATCCTTATGGTTCTTTGTCCTGCTCTTAGTTCCGGTTTGGATGCTGGCGCAGGGCGCGGTAGGCGACAAACTGACCGTTGATTTCGAGCCGGATTACAGCATGAACGGCATCGTCGGGGCAGTGACCATCGATGGCGTGACCTATTCCCAGATCCGCCTGATGCCGGAGATCGAGCTGTGGAAGTTCGGCTTTGGTTTTGACCTGGATTTCCTCATGAATGGCGATGGATATCTCCGCAAAGAAGACTGGGACGAATGGCAGGACTACGTCAAAAAGGTGTTCTACGTCCGCTTTGCCAAGCGCGAAGATCCCTTCTACTTCCGGGTGATCAACATTCCGGATTACACTCTGGCGAACGGACTGATCTTCGATGACTATTCAAACATGCTCCGGTACCCCGATATCCGCAACTTCGGCACCTACATGGGGATCAATATCCCCAAGATAGGCTTGGGCTTCGAGGCATATACCCACAATGTCATCAAGAACCAGATCCTCGGAGGCAGAGTTCAGCTCAAGCCATTCGATTACCTGAACCGGCGTGGGCCGTCCAATTTTTCGGTCGGTTTCAATGTCGGTATCGACCGCGATCAATACGGCAAATATGAAGATAAAGACAACGATCATATCCCCGATGTTTATGATCAGTTTCCCGATGACGGAAGCATCTGGGTGGATAGCGACGGGGACGGTGTCGCGGATAATATCGATATCGACCTCGATGGCGATAACAGCCTCGACCATCCCAACGTAAACCCGTACGTGAATGTCGTTTATCCCGGCATAGCCAATTACTATGGCAATCTCGATACCCAGGTCGTCAGCGACAGCCTGACCGCCTATAGCATCGCCGATCCGGTCTTTGTCTGGAGTCTGGACTACAAAGTGCCCATCATCGACTACGGCAATCTCCAGTTCTACAATTATGGCGAATTCGCCCATATCGACAACTATGGCAGCGGTTTGAGCTTTCCTGCCATAGGCGCGAAATTCCTCCTCTTCGATGCCAAGCTGGAACTACGCAATTTCACGGACAAGTTCCTCCCGGGCTTCTTTGATAACCTTTACGACGATCAACGTTCCGAATATCACTTTGTCGAAGATGATGTGGATGGTCACCGGCTATGCTACCTCAGCCCCAAGGACAGTAAACTGGACGCCGTTAAAGCCTCCATGGGCTGGTATGGAAGCCTGACTGCCAACCTCAACGGTATCTTCCGGCTAAAATTGGCTTTTCAGGATATGTACGGCGAGAACGTCACCACCGGCAAATCCCTGACCGGTACCTTCGAAATGGACAAGAAATTCATCCGCAAGCTGAAAGAAGCCTCGCTGACCTACTCTCAGACCAATATGTCCTATATTTCCTTCAAACATCTGCGCAATCCCGGAGTCGAATTTTCAGGGAAGCTCGCTTATGAGATAGCCAAAAATGCCAACCTGGTAGGGAAATACCACGAACATTATGCTGATCTGAACGGCGACGGTATCATCGAAGGCAAGGACGAGATCCGCTCCAACATGAGCCTGGGAGTGGAATTCCGCTATTAGGCACGGGATCATCCTCAGCCATTTCCTGTTTGACTCTGGCTATCCTCTTGCTATCCCCTCTCTATCATCTTACGTCATGACGTAAGGGGATAGAGAGGGGATAGGTGTATGATGGCTGGAAATGGGTATCGCCCCTCCGGGGCTTAGATACGGTGTGAGGTTATTGTCCGAGGGTCTTCGCTATCGCTACGAACCCATCGCTATGGGGTTTCGCCCCTATGGGGCTTGGATGTTAATGGGTTAATGGTTAATGGGGTTAATTGTTCGACGGGCTGCGCGACTAATCTG
>DAOPZE010000083.1:0-6819 GCA_035353255.1 Candidatus Cloacimonadota bacterium | reverse complement strand
TAATGGGTTAATGGTTAATGGGGTTAATTGTTCGACGGGCTGCGCGACTAATCTGCTAATCTGCTAATCTGCTAATCTGCTAATCTGCTAATCTGCTAATCCGCTAATCCGCTCATCAATAGATCGGCAAAACTATCCGGAAACCACTGGCTTCATACTTACTGCCCGGAGGGAAGCTGTAGCGTCCCGAAGTACTCGCGCCGCCATTGATAGCGCCTCCGCGGATGGCTCTGTCTCTGCCGGTTTGGGCTCCGCGTGGATCGGCAATGGGGCTTGTCTTGTAATAATAGGGGTCAAACCAATCCCAGCACCATTCCCAGACGTTGCCGGTGAAGTCATAGAGCCCCAGTTCGTTGGGGCGTTTGGTGCCGACGGGATGCGGTTTGAGCCCGGAATTGGTATCGATCCATCCCACTGCGGTGTCGTTGTTCGAGCCGGCGAAGCTGTAGCCCTTGCTCTTCCTTCCTCCTCTCGCGGCAAATTCCCATTCCGCTTCGGTGGGCAGGCGATAGCCGGTTGCCGTCCAGTCGCACTTGATCTGGTCTCCCTTGCCGCTGTAGCAGGGGTTCAGACCTCTTGCACGGCTGAGTTTGGCGCAATAATCCACGGCGTCGAACCAACTGATGAACGTGACGGGAAGGTTGGTGCCGGAATAGTCCTGAGCGGGGATCGAGCCCATCGTGGAGAGCCATTCCTGCTGAGTCACTTCGTGGATGCTGATGAAGAAAGAGCTGACGAAGACCTTGTGCAGCGGTTCGCGTTCGCTGCCTTCTCTGCCACGGAGGAAGGTTCCTCCCTGCACGAATGCCATGCCGGAGGGTTGTTTGACCGCGCTGAGCGTGAATTGCCAGCCGGAAAGCTCCAGTCCTGACTTAAGCGGATACCACTCCAGCTTGCGGTTCCTACCTGGTTTGCAGGTTCGGCTGATCCCGTCGCCAAGGGCATTGAGCACCGGTTCTGCCTTTTTACCCTGACGCGTGGGCATCAGCCGGATGGCGTAAGAATCCTTTGGACTACCGCTCAGATCGTAGCTAATGACGTATTTCTCAGCTTGGAGATCGAGCTTGGTCCGGACGTTGGTGACCGTCTGCGCCGAAAGGCTCAGGGCAAAGGCGATCAGCACCATCAGGAGGCAATCTCGTTTCACGTTGCAGTCCTCGTGGTGAAGTCCCTTTTTAGTCCTTATTCCCGTTCCGGGGAAGGAGTTCCTCGGCAGTGAGGTTTTTCCGCTGCGGAGCATAGGGAAGATAGCTGCCGGGGTTGAAACGTGAAGGTTGATAGGCGGCAACGATCCTGAAGAACTGCTTTGCCTGAGTCGGGCTAAGGCTATAGCTATTGACGGATGAAGTCGCCAGCGGAGCGTCTGCCCAGGTGGTGGGATCGTCCGTAGCGAAGATCAGATAGGTTTCTGCGCCCTGGACAGACTGCCAGGAGAGGGTCATCTGACCTGCAGTAGTGTTCAGGACGGGGACCGGGGTCGAGAGCACCAGAGGAACGTGATCCGCCATAATGAATGCCGTGAGCGGGATGTCGCTACTCAGGGTTCCCGCAGCGGATGGAGCGGTCGGATCGTAGGTCGTGTTATCGTTGTAGAGATAGCGGCTGCGGTTCGGGAAGAGGCTATCCGTGCTGTAGAAGAAATGGTTGTTCATGTTGTAATAAACGCTGTCCATGGGGCGTGAGACCCTGATCGCGAGGTTTCCTCCGGTGTAGCGCAAGGGTGTCTGGAAGAGGATGATGATGCTGTTTGTCCCCATGGGGAAGTCAACCGTGCCGTCAAAGACCAGGGTATAGCCGTCGAAGCTCGACCACGAGGCGCTAAGGTCTGTCTCCGTGGTGTTCTTTGCCCAGATCTTTACGGGCTTGGAGGCGAGATCCTGAACGAAGTTATTGTAATAGACGAGGGCGGTGAGGTCTCCGGCGGTGAGCATGAGCTCGGAAGCGAGGTAGATAGTTTCCGAAACGCTGTTCTTGAAATAGAAATCCAGAGGAAGGGTGTTCGCGGTAGTGTTGCTCTGCTGGTCTCCGGCGATGGGGATCGCTGTGCTGGTGGGGTAGATAAAGGTCGGGATGGAATCTGAGCTGTTGTTTTCCGCGAAGCCGTCTGTTCCCGCAATGACCTCGGCATAGACCCGGAGATCAGCTTCCGCGTCAGGAGTCCAGCTAAGAGTATGCGTGGCGGTGGAATCCGGCGCCAAAGGCGTAAACACATCGAGGCTGGCAAGCTGAGTCCTGATCTCGGAGGAGATCAAGCGGACAGTATAGCTGTTCTGAAGTTGCGTGCCGTTATTGCGTACCCGGACTGTAAATGACAGCTCATTTCCGGCGACGCCGATGCCGGAACCGGACAGCGAAGTCAGCATCATATCGCTGGTCAGCAGGTTTTCCAGGAGCAGATCATCGAGATAGATGGAGCGGGAAGTTCCGCCCAGACCGTGCTTGAACGCCAGATAACGGTCGCTGCCGCTGTAGCCGGCGAGAGAGATAGAGTATTGCGTGGTGGTGGCGGTGAGATCAACGCTTGCGAGCAGCGTAAAAGTGCCTGTGGGGTTGTTCATCGTGCCGATGAGAAGCTGATAGCCTGCAGAACTTCCCCGGGCGGAGAAACGCAGTCTGGCATTGCTGAGCGGCGCTATGATCTCCGGGCTGACGAGCCTCAGATCAGCCGAAGCGTCCGTGCTGTTGTAGAAACAAAGGCTGTTGGGCAGGCTCACGGGATAGGTCGTCGAGGTTCTGATGTATGAGCCGGTTGAGGTCGAAGCTACGACGGCGTTCCAGCCCAAAGGCAGAGCGGGAATCGTCACCTCGTCAAAGCCCTGAGAGCTTGGCAGGCTGAAGATCCTGGCATCGTAGCCGGTGCCGCTGAGCTGGATCTGGACGGTGCTGCGATTGTCCGTGAAGGTGAGGAAAGCGCTGTGATCACCTGTACTGGTCGGTAGAAAGCGGGCTGTCAGGGTGACGGATTGTCCCAGAGCGAGGTTCAACGGTAAGCTGGGGGGACTGACGAGACTGAAGGCTGTATCGCCACTGACGGACAGGCTATTGATCTGGAGGCTGGCTGTTCCTCCGTTGGTGATGGTAAACCTGGTGGTGGCAGATGCGTTCAGCAGGACAGTGCCGGCGTTCCAGGAGTTGTTTGAAAGGATAAGCTGAGGCGTTGCCGGAGCTAGGCTGATCGCGACGTTATCCACGAAGAGGTCGTTATCGGCGTTCGAAGCAGAGGAAGCTCCGTAGAAGGCGATGTACTTGTAGCCTGTGAAGCCGTTGAGATTGATGACGATACGCTGTCCTGTGCTGGGAATGTCGTTGTACACATTGGCAGAGCCGGCGTTATCCCACAAGCGTAGGAGATTCGCCTGAGTCCAGGATGTGCCATCGCCGATCAGGACTGCGAATTGATCGTCTATGCCCGTCGTGCCAAGCGGATCGCTGGAGATGGGGTTGCTGTTCGAATAGTCCGTCAAGCCAAGGTCAAACTCAAGTTTCGCGCCTGCCGGGATATTCAGTAAGGGTGTGACCAGCCAGGCGTTACGAGTGCTGTATATATTGACTCTGGCGCTTAAATTCTGAGGCGTGGTGGTGAGATTCAGCCAGTCGTCCTGTCCCCAGTAGGAGGTGGTAGGCGTCAGAACCGTGGGGCTGGCAAGAACGCCTGTGTATCTGAGCCAATTGGTTGGCGGGAAGACTGTTCCGGTCGTACCGAACGCTTCGGACATGGGGAAGATCGAAGTGTCCGCCAGAGTCGTGAAGCTCCAGACCGGGCAGGTCGTGGCGTCTCCGACAGTGTTGGAAGGCACGATCCTCCAGTAATACTGCGTGCCAAGCAGCAGACCGTTCGTGGGTGTGTAGCTGAGAACGTTGCCCAGCGCCGTGCCATTCACGAGGTTCGTGGGCGGATTGTCCGTGCCAAGATAAAGCTTGTAGGTGCTAGGACTTCCGCCACCGCTCTGCCAGGAGAGGGATTGAGTGAAGTTCACACCCGTCGCAAGGTCGGCAGGAACGGGATTGATCGCCGGCTTGGGCACTTTGGAGAGGGCAATATGATCGATGAAGATGTTATATCCTGCGGCGCTGATCGCTTTCAGCAAAACGTAATATTCTCCTGCGGCGCTGACAGGCAGATCAAATGTATATTGATACCAACCCGGAGTGCTGACCACGGGAGCCTGCTGGCGGGCGCGGTTGACCGTTCCCAGTAGCGTGGGCGTTCCGCTTAAGTTCTGCGTCGCATTCAGATAGACTTCGATCTTGTCCAGGGCAGTGCTTTGATTGCCATCGCGATACATCCAGAATGACACCTTGTAGCCCGAAGAAGTCACATCGGAACAGACTATCCTTGGAGTAGCGAGCAGGGCAGAAGAACCGGCAGCAGCTATGTCACTGTTATAGCGTAGCATCCCTGCGCCTGATTTGGGTGAACAGGTGGGGTTTGTGCCACTCGTCACCCGCTCAAAAGAATAAGTGCCGCTGACCGTCTGATTGATCCAGGCATCAGGCGGAAAGCTCGTCGCGTCAAAACTTTGGGTATAGGGATTAGGACTGAAATCCACATAGGGAAGCCCCTTGCGGAAGCTCATGGTCGTACCCGCGGAAGAGCCAATCTCGCAGAGATAGAGGTTTCCCGCCGTGCCGTCCTGCAGGAAAGGCGTCGGATTCGTTGTGCTGTCGATCTTGATCCTGCCTGTCTCAGAGCTATAATTGGCTGAACTGATCGTGCCGTTGACAGTCGTCGTACCGTTCGGACGATAGATATACAGCTCATCCGGAGGACCATCAGCGTTTCCGTCTCCGCAGGAAGTATTTATCCTGTAGATCAGCATACCTGAGCCGGGGATGGAGCTTTCAAAAGTCCCTGTGTCCTTGCGGAATTCCACGATGTAATACTGGCTCGCGTTGTTCGAATTGATCCTGTAAGCCTGTCCTGTCGAAGAAGTCAGAGGATTGAGAGTATAGACCTGATCAGTCGTAATAGTAGGGATCGAGGTGATCCAGTCACCATATTTGTATTTCATGAAGGCAGTCATGTGCTGAGGCGGATTCTGGTCGGATTCCATCAGATCCCAGGAACCTGCCGTGCTGATCCCGTTGTCGGTATAATGATAGAGATCCGGCGCTCCCAGGGTGTGGAAGAACTCGTGGCAGATGACGCCCACGCCCCTACTGGCGAGGAAGGTCTGCAACTGCAGATTGAAGTCATAGACCCGCTTGCCGTTGATATAGACATATCTGTCATAGAGAGACCAGCGATGAGGCCAGAGAAGACTGCTCCAGGCTCCCGCTGAACCTTTGATGAGGAAGACGACGTTATCGACCCGTCCATCTCCGTCAGCGTCAATGGTCAGGCTTGAAGGGATCTGGGAGGAGACTCCTGCGCAAGCATTCTGCAGCAGAGTGAATTCCCTTGTCCTGCGCTCCGTATCTCCATTGTAGCCTGTAGGATTGCTCGTCGCATCGTAAGGCTGGAAGTAAGCCCTGGCATGGCTGTCCTGCCAGGAAACGACGTATCCGCCGGAGGGAGCGGGATAGAAGGAAGTATTCACGGTAAGCTGATTGTAGCTGGCTTCCAGGAAATAGTTCTTCTGCGAGCTTGTTCCCGTGTTGAACCACCCGTCATAGATGCTGTTCAATTGCCCGAATTCTGTCTCATCGGAAAACCTGATATAGATTACGAGGTTGTTGATCGTGCCCGTCGTAGGTGCGTCTCTTTCGGGAGGAGACTGGAACTTCGTGGCGCGCAATTGCTTATATTCAGCTTCGGAGATATTTATCCCGGGGGTGATGTCCCTGTTCTGTGGGAGTTCCTTCCCCGCGATCAGACCGCTCGAAACGATCCCTGTCCCACTGCGCCGGGCATAGCAATAATAGCCTGTCTGAGTATCGCGGATAATGGTTAAGTTGTCTTTATCATGCAGCCAGTTGTGATATTCGTCTCCGCTGGCAAAGCACTCCAGGATGCTTCCATCAGGCTGATCCAGAGTCATCGGCAGGCTCCTGACCATATACGCGGCTAGCGGTTCCATAAACAAGAAGAGCATGGCGATCACACTCAGATAACGAACTATTTTTACCAGGGACATAGGTTCTCCTCTACAAAGCTGGATTACATTTTTTGCAGTTCTTTGTCCCGCGATAAATCTGTCAATCTGAAATCTCTTCCATACGGTCTCAGAAAGGATAATTAGCTTGACTTTTATCTTCGCAGGGAATAATCTGCCGTCAAAGCTAAATGAGGTGAGAGAATGAGAAAGATCAAGCTGGTAAAAACCGCCGTTCCGACACTGGAAGGCGCCGGAGTACATCTGCAGAGAGTATTCGGCTATTCGGACACTCCGCTGTTCGATCCCTTTCTGATGCTGGATGATTTTCGTAACGACAAGCCGGAAAACTATCTACCCGGCTTTCCCTGGCATCCGCATCGTGGCATTGAGACGATCACCTACATGCTGGAAGGCTCGGCTGAACATGGCGATAGTCTCGGTAATTCAGGAGTTATCGGCAAAGGAGACGTCCAATGGATGACCGCAGGATCGGGAATAATTCATCAGGAAATGCCCAAGCCTGACCCCAAGGGCAGGATGTATGGCTTTCAGGTCTGGGCGAATCTCCCCGCTCAGTACAAGATGATGAAACCGCGCTATCAGGACATCAAAGCTGAGCAAATACCTGTGCTGAGAGACGATCAGGGCGCTGAACTAAGGCTCATCTGCGGCTCATACAAGGGAAATCACGGCCCTGTCACTGATATCATGACCGATCCGCAATACTGGGACGTCCGCTGCGAACCGGAGCGCGAACTCACTTTTCCCACTACTTCAGGCT
>DAOPZE010000082.1:4076-11547 GCA_035353255.1 Candidatus Cloacimonadota bacterium | reverse complement strand
GGCAACCCTCGACACCAGGCTTGCTGATACCGGAGAGTTCCTTGATCATGACTACACTATAGTAACAAGCTCAGGCGACACTGTAAGCGCAAAATACTCTGATGCTGATATCGCGAACATAGTTGAAACTGTTCTTGGGAAGGTAGGTACTGACGATAAGATCGTCATAGCAGATGGCGACAGCGAAGTTACCAACCTTGCTGCCATGGCCGCACAAAGGATACTTGATCAGGAACTACTTCTAAGCCCAAGGCAGACAAATGCCCAGGGCATACAGCAACCATACACTGATCAGCAGAGAGATCTCGCCATAGCAAACGCAAACTCCAGGCTAAGAGCGCTCACCGGTTCTGACGACATAGTTATCCAATCAGTCAGACTATCTGATCAGAATGAGATGAGGGATCATCTCACCATACAGATCAACGTACCTAAGCTTAAAAGCGAAAAGGGTTACGACAAATTCATCAGCAATTACTTTACTGTAACCCAACCGCCTAACATTGGCGCAAATCTAAAGCTTGATAATCCCTTCGTAGATCGTATACGTAACAGAGCAAACATGCCCAACCTTATGATAAGTGACAAGGACGGTACGATAAGATCCCTCCCGGTTAAGAGCGTTGTCGATGAGTATAACCTATTCAAAACTTCCTCATCTGTAAGTACGGTAGTTGATGCAACCTACCTTTCATCACAATATGGATTCAGGGATAATGATAACGTACTAAGAATGGTAGTTAATCAGATGATCTTGGACAGTCCCAAACTGTACAGGGATCTTCTGCGCACTGCAAGTATCCAGAATCCAGGGATCTCAAGTAGTAATGCAGAGACCTTTGCCAGATCCGCTCTCACTAACATAGCTGCTGAGGAAATTCACAGAACGTCCATCCAGGTAAAAGCACCGGTCAGCACAGACTTTGAATTTCTTCTGAGGGCAAGAGCAGTTGAATCTGTCAGGCAAAAGTTCTCCGGAGTTGACATTGTCCCTGCGAGATTTGGCAGATACATGATGGTGAACGTATCCCACAATGGCGCAGATATGTCCTCTGATGAAATAGAGAAACTAGACTTTGCCCTCACCAATGACTGCAAGATGGAAAGAGTTGGTGCATCTGGAGCCGGACATGGGTCAATGTATGTCCTCACCCCATCATATAAGGGCACTACAGAAGCAGAGCAACGTGAACTTGTGATGTCTGCCTTTGACGATTATGTGGGTCTTGGATCATCAGTTGGACCAGGTAATGGTAAGGTACACTTCTATTACAATTACAATGATAGAACAAACGAGATCCAGTTCAATATGAATAGACCTGATAATACCTGGCAGCCAATCGATGCGCTTAACTATGAAGATGTAATGGGCGCAGTACGATCCGGATTCAATCAGCATATCAGCCGATTAAACAAGTCCAGGGATATGGAACTTGCTTTGCTCAGTCTTGCTGCCAATATATACGAGAGACTTCCTGAGATAGCACCTGACCTGCAAGAACCTAACAGACCAGTATATGGCAGAGACTATCAAACCTACTACGATCAGTGGAAAGATCACTTTGCCGGAGCAACGGAACAACAGATCTATGATAACCTTATGGCTGATCTTCCTACTATTGGAAAAGACTTTAGCACAAAGATCGCAGAAGAGATAGCAAAGAAACATGCAAATTCACCTACCGGTATAATAGAAACGTTAGCGGAACTGCTGCCCAGGATAAGAAACATCCTTGCTGCAGGAGAAGAAGCTGAGGATACACTTAACAAAACAACAGGGTATCTAACCTCAATATTAGTTGGGCTATCTTCTGATATTGAAAAACAACGTACTATGCTCCGGGCTATCTCTGATATCACTAGCCAGAAAGTTGTAATGGATAACGCTCCGTCAACAACCATCCAGGATCTTAATGCATCCACTATCTACGATGCTGTTAAAAAGGCTCTGAGTACAGAAGTAAGAGCGCAGCCAATGAAACAGATCAGGGACCAGGCTGAGGTTATGACAGATAAAGATATCTCTCATCAGCTTGTCCTGGCTCTAATGACACGGTCTGCATACTTCGGCTTTGCCAATCAGGAAGAAGGTGTTAAGAGAATGAACGCCGTCCAGCTTCGCAGTAGCATATCACAAGCCGGGGCAGAGAATATCTACAATCAGTATGCTCCGTACTTACCCCAGGGAAGCAACGGCAGAGTTACCATATACCTGGATGGATCTCCCAAGACTCAGGCAGGTGGATCTATTCGTGACGATGGAGTAACAGAGTTACCGTCAATCCTAATGGAATCTATCTGTAGAGAGATTACCGGATCTCCATACTCTGGACAGAAACTTGTCATTACGTATGGCGGATCCAATATCAAAACACAGGCAGCTACGTCAAAAGATGGACGTATCAAGATGTCTGTCCATAACTTCAAAGCACTTGGTCCGATGTTTATACGGAAGTTCTTTCCCAATGGAGTTATCTCTGATAGCATAACACTATCCAGGGATGAGTTCATTCACTTCATAGCATCGTTTGCGGTTCACTCTACTCAGCAAACGGCAAGCATCAATTCTGAACCTAACAGACAGCAGGTTATCAATCCATACGTTGGATCTCTTTATAACCTGGTGATAGACTCAGCCGGTCTGCAAAGAAAGATTGAAGCTACCTATGGATCAGCAGAAGAAAGAGCCAATGGTATTGTCTCAAACTTTAGAAACTCCGGACGTACCGGCAAGGGACAGATCGTCCCTATCCAATCAAACAAACCGGTAGAACTTTCCACATTCGGTGACGGACACATAACAATGATCCGCAATGAAGAAAGATCCGGGAACGCCAGATACTTTGGTAATAACCTGACAGGAGAGAACGCCAGGTACAATGTCTTTTCAACGACACGAATTACTTTCGATGATGATGTACAAAAGGTATCAGAGCCAGGGCTAACCTCTGCCATAGAGATTGGTATCAGGAATCTGTATGACATGGCTAGATCATATTACGATTCACAGCAGTCAGCACAGAAACCAGAGAATGTCACCAGGGCATTAACCGAAATTGCGCAGCACATAGAACAGCGTGGCTTTGATCCCAATGGAAACTATGCCAACCTTCCTAAGCAACTCTTCGATGAGCATAGCGAAACATTACTCAGCTATCTTTCTGATATGGGACATCTCACAAAGCTAGTAATAAAAGAAGGTGGTAAAGACGTACCACTGTACTTTGCTAACTTTGAGAGAAACGGACTGGATGGTCCTCACCATTCCGGACCAGTGATCATCTCTGCCGTAAGAAACATGGCAATGGGATATCACTTTGCCGGTAACGCTGTATGGAGTAGGCATCAGGATGCAGACTTTGATGGCGACCAGGCTGTCTGGAGGGCAATCGACAAAGAAGGCGTAAAGCAATACATTGAAGTTGCTCGTGGAGAATCCCCGGCTAGCGATAGTGACATCATCAGGAATCTTGCGGTACTGGATAGAGATGCCAGATACGAAACACACATGCTGATCGATTCGTCATTTGAAAGTGAAGAATCTAAGGAAAGACTTCGCGCACAGCCTAGCCAGTTCCAACAGATCTTCGGGTTATTGTTTGCCACACAATTCAACAAGGCTCTTCCCGGATTGGATATCCTGGAAAAGACCGGTATCGATGGAGACCTGGAATCCAGATTAAAGTCAGCTATCTCTGAGAATCTCAAGCAGGGAGAGAACATTCAATTGGAACTTGGTCCCCTTGAGAATACAGTTGTCAAGGTAGATTCAGGCTTTAATCCATTCCAAAGAAACGGATACAGAAGGCTTGTACTAGCCAACAACAAAGAACAGGATCAGATCTTTTCCAATCACTACCTTGGTGCCATGAATATGTCGAACTATCTTCGTAAGGGTGATCTCACCGCAATAATGGATGGCAAGCTTGGTCTTGAAAAGATGGGGGATATCAGCGTAGCTGTTACCACTAATCCAAGTGGAAAGACTTTCTTCATCCTAGAGAATGATGGCAAGGCTATGTTCTCTAAAGTCATTGCTGCAGTAAAGCGGATCAACGAAAAAGACGATGTTACAATGACTGATGATGATGTAATAAAGTCTCTGCTTACTGCGATGTATACTCCCAATAAGGATGCTATCATCAATAGCGAAGATAACAACCGGATCAGCAAGTATGCAAAAAGACTCATCAGCAATAACAACCAGGTGTACGATGAAACCATTATCAGGAACATGAGAGCCGGTCAACCTGATGAAGGTATAATCAAACAGTTCTCCTCTGCAGGAGCCAATGCTTTCAAGAATGTATTTCAGGAAAGATTCCACGCAGCATATACTGTCAATGGTAAGCTTGATTCCAATGCAATGACTGAAGATATGAATGCTGCCTTTGCCAGAGCAAGGATAGCATCTAACATCTTGATAGATGATCTTGATGTATTTGGCAACCATACCTACAGAACGTTCAGTAACCTGGATAAAACTCATAGTAACTCAATGTCAAAGGCTATACCTGGTATCATTAACCAAATGGCAAAAGAGGCCATGGATAAAGTAAGCCAACCTATGGATATCCTCAATGCTGCATTCAATGGGAATCTCCATACAAAGGACTTCACTGATCAGGAAATTGAAAATGCAATCAGGTTCTTCCGGAAAGGAGATCCCGCCAAAAGATCTCACCAGGTAAGGAAACTGTTTGCACTCATGGATGAACAGAAGATCCAGAACTTTGATATGAGGGATCCGTCCCTTAGATCTCACATCTCCCTGGAAGTTTATCGCACCATAGTTAGTGATAACATTCCCTTCTATACGAAGTCACAGTTCCAGTTAGATGATAGACTCATGAAGATCAATAAGGTTATGGGAATGATAGATCAGTTCTATCAATCTCCCACAGTAAAGGGCAGACTGCTTGAGGTGGCTAATGATATGGCTACATCTCCAGTACTTCTAAACCTTAGAAAGATAGCCGGAGATAAAGCGATCACTAACAAGACTGATCTTGTAGCCAATATAATGGCTGAGATGAAGGGCTTTAGCGCAGCTATGCAGCTGTCTGAATCAGAGGTACTACGTATCCTTAATGACCTGGGCATTGACGTATCCAAAGAGAAGAAAACAATCGTAACGTCATTAGGTGATCCAAAGCAAACCGGATTCATGAACTTTGAAACACTTCAAAGAGTTACCAGGACATTCAAGTCAACGCTAAAGGCAGCCTTGACAAAAGATCGAGTCGGAAATTATTCTGCTCTCATGTTAAATGGAAAGGAAGCTACCACTGATCAGTTAATCAGAACTCTTAACGGAGAGATGATGAAGCCAGAAAACCAGGCAAGACAACCTGTCCTTCGCCAGGTCATAACCGGGTTATTCAAATCGATGCAAGAGAACGGACAGCTTCTCTTTCTCATGGGTACTGAGGGTATGAACGCCAAGACAGCCAGATCTCTTAACAAGATCCTGGGTGGTACTACAAGTTGGAATCTCAATGATCCGCAAAAGATCCTTGATGCCAAGGACATTGACATGTTTAGCCTGGAAGAAGGTGGAAGGCTGTTATCTCCAGTAGAAACTGATGATATTAAAAGGACACTCATTGATTCCCGAACTGGAAGAAGGATAGCTGAGATCGGACTCAGCTGTATATGAGGAGAATATAATGGCAAGATGTATCCAATCTCTCAAGGGCTTAACTCAATTTGATCATCTGGATGAAGCGGGTAAATCTGCCAGGACAGATGCACTTCGTGGATTTATCAAAGACTTTGCCTACCTAACAGCACTATCAAACGGTGATGTGGATGCAGAAATGCATCCAGTAGATTCTGCTGTTGGAGATGCGTACGTTAATAGAGTCCTTGAAGGACTGATGGGCGTAAAGAATGATACAGGAGATCCAGAAAACCTATGGCAGAAGGTTGTAGATTCCACGCCAGAAGAACGTGCAATGGTTGTAATGGCTATTGATAAACACACCCAACAAATATACCGGGCAATGCAGAATCCGGACAAGGTGCTGCTAGAGAGTATGTCCTCATGCAGAATGAAATCAATCGTAAGCAATATCGCTGCCCAGGAGAAAGCATCCGGAGCCATACATGGAATCGTTAATCGCTTCTTCAAAATGGTTGGAGTACAGCAAGCCGTCTATGGAAACAAGATTAATATAGTACAGCATTGGGACCCATCCAGAAGGGCGTTTATGTTGATAAACGAGATCAATACCTATACAGAAACCAAAGGAAAAAAGTTTGTCTATGATGTAGCAAAAATAATCTCTGATCTATCCAAGGTAAAGGTCTTAACCGATAATGGGCTTGATGCGCTAAAGATATCCAATGCCATGCAGTACTTCAATGGTGTTGATGATATCGACAATGTCGAAAAACACTCTCCATTATTCATGAAGTTCCTGCAGGAAATGGGACACGTAGATGATGTTGATAAGACTACGGCAGATTCAATGTATAAAAACATGGCATCCGGCGTGAAGAGATGGTGGTATGTCAACTACGGCAATAGCGAAGGCGTGTATAACATAGACCGGAAAACCGGACAGTTATCAGGCAAGATAGGTGGAGTTACTGAATACGTCCACGATCTAAAGCAGAAGTATGCTGAACTATTAAAGCTATACTCAGAGGCACACCCGGACAGGGAGCATTGGGATGCTAACATCCTAGACTTTGAAAACATGCTTAACAATCATCACTACCGTAACCATTATATCCCTTTGTCTATGGATGATAGTATGCTTAAACCAACTGAACTTACGTCTAAGAATAAGTTCTTCTTCCCGGACTGGTTCGGTAAGCAAGATGATTCAGCTGCTCCAGATGGAAAGATAGACTTCCTGGAGAATGTAGAAGCAAACATCCTTTCTACTAACATGATCTTCAACAAGTTTGCAAACCATACGACAGCCAAGTATCTTGAGCGTAAGCTTAAGGATGAGATCAAATCAGACGACAACTGGTTCAGAGGATCCGGAAGGGTTCAGGTACGTGCATCGGTAGAGTCGCTCATACATGATCTGAACGCACTTGTAAACTACCAGTCAACTAACCAAAGCAACGGTGCCAAGGTAGTCAAGACAGCCGGGAACTATCTATCCACATTCCTGGCTAGCTACCTAATGTTCCCAGGATCAGCACTCACAAACTATACAGGTGGATTCGTAAGCCTAAGACTTCGCCTGGGTAATGATATCTCCGGTGCTGAATATCACAAAGCAATGGCTGATAGCAATAGCGAATACCATAAGCTAGCCGTCCAGGTAAGCGAATACGCAGACAAGTACCTTATCTCATCCGGTTTAACCGAAGAGTTTATATCGCATTCAAACGATCCTAAGCATCGTACAGTAGTTGACCAGGCTCAGCTAATCGCGAACAAGACCGGTGACTATCTCAGCGATGGTCTCTTCGGCAAGTTCTTCTCAACCTGGAAAGACTACCTTAC
>DAOPZE010000082.1:0-4066 GCA_035353255.1 Candidatus Cloacimonadota bacterium | reverse complement strand
TTACTCTAGGAGGATCAGAGAAGGTACTTAGATCAACGATAAAAAATTACCTATACAATCAGGCACTGGCATCCTACAAGCTCCAGGAATATGGCAATGGGAAGCTTGGGATCGAAAATAAAGATCCAGACGACATCTCACTCAGCAAGGCACTAAAAGATAACCTTGAAGATTCCTGGTACGAAGTAACGAATGCACTCGGATTATTCTCCGGGGTAAACAAAAGCTACTACCTTCACACACTGAACGACACAGCAACAGATGTCCCGCATGCAATGGTTGGTACAGCCCTAAAGGTATGGAATACATTCAGGCAGGTTGCCGTTACCGGTATAGATAACATGATCAAGTCAGGAATCGATCTTGGTTATGATGTGAAGCGTGAAGGCTTTGGAGCATTAAAGGGATCTAAGGGTACTGCCTTCGGAGCAATGCTGCTCTCCCTGGTTGCTATGGCTCTTGCCTTTGAAAAAGACGAGGACAGCATAACCTTAACTCCGCTCATGTCCATTACCCCACTTGATGGTCCTATCGCCATGGCCAGGTTATTAAAGATACAGGCAGCAGGAATGCTTGGCGCGAATGTATCTGATGAAAACTATGACATGGCTAAGAAGGACGCAGTTCAGTACCTGGTAGGCGCATTAGGTGGACGCTATGTAGCGGATAAGGCATCCCGGGAAATGACCAATGCCTTAGCAGAGGGCAATAATCCTATCACAGCCACATACAATACAATCGTTAATGGAGAACTAGGCGGTGGTGCAGCTGAACTATACAAAGCCAGATCTAATCTGAGGGAAAGCTTTGGATCTCTCACAGCATCAGATCCGATCTTCTTCATGGAGAGACTAGTCGAACTAGGATTCATCAGAAGCCAGGATAAAAACGCAGAACGATCCTTCCAGGTAGCTACTGCACAAAAGTTCATGGCATCAGTATTGGGGATATCCATCTATGCTAATCCACACATTGAAAAGAAAAGATGGAATCAATATGACAAAGACGCTAGCACATACCGTCTTAAAATGTATAACCGTTCAATTGGTGGCAGAAGATCCAAGGCTTTATACAGCAAGGATGTTACTGCCAAGATGGAGCATACTCTTGAGAAGTATGGAACAGCAGGAAAACCAAGGATTGACTAATGTTAGGAAAGTACAGGTATCATATGAATGACATGATACAGTATATCGTGAACCGGGTTAATGCCGGTGCAGATAGGGACCAGGTTTGTGCAGAAGTACAACGTGACTTCTCACCTCAGATAACGTTCTGCGATCTCAACCCTGAAATGATCTATGAGATGATCGGGTTATTGTGGGACACAGCTTATTTTATGACCAACAAACAATTCAACAAGGAGTAACCAAATGGATCCACAACAAGTATTACAAGCAGTAATGCAAGCCGTTCCCGCAGATATTCTTTTGCAATTCCTGCAGATCATTTCTCAGATGTCAGAAGAAGAGATCGGACAGCTGATCGCCATGCTTCAAAAACAGCAAGGCGGTGGGCAACCCCAGGGTGAACCTGCACCCCAAAATGAAAGGCAACAGGGACAGCAGAATCTTTATGGAAATGGCTACTAAGCCATAGCACTGGAGAGTATGAATGAAGCCTATTCAATTCGCAGATGGAATAACGTTGCTGAACCTTAACCCGTTCAACTACGCACTCAAGAATGACTACATAAACAACCTGATGAATACGGGTATGTGCATACTGCCAATCGTAGCTGACACCGTTGTCGGAGATATCTCCATAAAGAAATGCTTTACCAGCAAGAAGCAATTTCTAAACAACGATTATGAAAAAGAAGATCCCAGGTTAAGTGACAAGTTCTCAGAAGGACTTGCCATAAGACTAACATGGGATGAGTATGACGCTAACATGGCTACACAACTAGCCTACCGGGTTATGTCTCAGCTAGAACTTAAAATGAATATAGCTATAAACAATACAGCTAATCATATTACCTTCTACTTGGACACAGATGATCAAAGCATCTACGAAATAACCCCGGACAATAGCAAAAGAATAATCAAAAAGTACTAACCTCTACCGACTGGACCAAACAAAAAGAAGCCCTGGTTTCCCAGGGCTTTTCTTCTATTACAAATCACAGAGCATTTGTACCAAGAAGTCAGCTTCGAGACCAAAGGTATCCTGGCAGAAATCTGATACATCTTCTCCATCATCGATGAGCTCCCGTAATTCTTCAAGAGCATCATCATACTGTTGCCGGGCTTCTTCTACAGTAAGTCCATCACGTAATATAATGGTAGTGATCAACTCGTTAAGCGATTTATCTGATTGACGAGCATCTTCTTTCATAACCTAATCCTTGTAAATTAAACTGTGAATTTCTTGTTGGAACTTTGTTCCTGGACGATAGGGAATCTTGGACCAAACATAGACGCAAACATAGATGTCATTCATCTTAAGTTTCCATCTTCTGTTTATTGACCGGGCAACCTTCTCCATTTCCTTGAAATATCTTTTCTCCTCGATGATCAAGGTATTCTTTGGATCATCGCAATCATACTTAGATACATCATAACCACGCCAATCACCACGCCCATTACAGATCAATACTTGAAGCTGATTGAATGAGTTCATCATCTTTCTCAGTTTACGGAAACGATCCATCTTTTCATAGAGATTCTTTACATAACCATTGTCATACAGCAGGGCGATTCTTTCTTCGTCAGTCATTACTTATCTCCATTGGTAAACATATCTTTCTTTCTGGTTACATCGATAGCGACATGGTAGAAATCAATCTTGTTTATATCGCAGTACTGCCAGGGATGCGTACGCTCATCATCACGTTTAGGAATAAGTCCTTTATTCTCTAACCATTTGAATGAATCGTTCATATAGGCTTCCCAATAACCGGCAGTATAGTTTATGCCACCAACACATACTCCGTTCACAAAGCAGCGTGTGCTGTAGTACGTGCAGCTATTATGGTCAATATACCTAGTAGCAATAATTATGATAGACTTGATCTTCCTCACAGCCGATTCCCCTTGAATACGTAAAGAAGCAATGTGGCACAACCTATACCAAATGCTCCACCGGCTGCAAACACCAATTGATCAGGACACTTCTTTACCAATAGGTAAAGTATAGAGCCTAATATAATGGTGAAAAGGATTGATAGAATAACCAGGATAGTTTTTATAATACTCATAAAACCTCCAATTGATAATGGTCATGGCTAGGGCAACCTATTAAATGAAGCCTCTTCATTTTAACCTCATAGGTCTATCGTAAGTTGGTTAAGCTCATTATCTATGCGACTCGCTGCAAGGTCACAGTACTCCCTGGAGAGTTCAATGCCTAGATACTTTCGTCCATTTCTAATGGCTGCTATTCCTGTAGTTCCTGATCCAAAGAATGGATCAAGGATAACAGCTGATTTTCTGGTAGTCATAACCATTGGGTTAATCAGATCTATTGGGAACGTAGCAAAGTGAGCTCCGGCATATCCATTTGTGGGGACCGTCCACACGGATCTGCGGTTTCTCATACGTACACCAAACTCATTTACATTTGACCATCTGTCGTGTACAGTACCGTAATCACGAAGCCCCCAGTATGGGGGGCTTGTGATACAGCAATCAATACTTGATTCAGCTAGATCCTTGAGAACGCTAATACAATTACCATTGTACAGCGATCCATAGGCAGTGTCATGGTAAGTCATAGTTGATCCCATGCCTATCTAAAATGGATTTGAGATACTTTACCTGTTCTTCAAGTATCCGTAGTGACTGGCGAAGCATTGCATTATCTTCCGGGAGATTCTTCTCCCACTCATAGTAGCAATGATTGCATAACCCATGAGCAAAGCCGGTATCGCTTATCTCAAGATCATAGTAATCATTGCCACATTTTTTACATTTCCTTGTTTCCATGATCAATTCCTTATAGACTGAGGAACTTTAATGCGCTTCTTACCGGAACAATGGAAGGTAAAGGAACCAAGTATTTTATACTTACCTTTACCTATCCACTTGTCTATTATGACGAGATCCGTCCTGGTTAATATAGCTCT
>DAOPZE010000081.1:0-11738 GCA_035353255.1 Candidatus Cloacimonadota bacterium | reverse complement strand
GGCATCATAGCCGATACTATTCATGTAATCCATGACTGCGACACCCTTGGTGACCGTTCCTACAGGGCGTCCCTGGAAGAAATCGCCGATATCGAAGAGCAGATTATCACGATTCTTATCGCTGAGAGACCGCACCCGCTTGATCAGAGTCGCGGCTGAACCTCCTCCACCTAGCTGGGGAGGAAATTCCGGGTTCATAAAGGTTGCTTTTGCCCTGTCTATGCCACCGTGCATATCGTTCGACCACATGATGTCCAGCAGGATATCCTCGGCGGATAGGAGGCTAAGAAGCCCCAGGCAAAGCAAGAGGAGTAACAGATATCTTTTCATGGCAATTACCAAACGAAGCTGAGTCCGGTCTTGAGCGTAATGAAATTCTCGCGAACCTTATCGGGATTGTCCCAGCCCCTGTCTTTAAGCACTATATAGGAATTCGGCCACAGAGCGTATGTGCTGCTGCCGGTGTAGATCTTGTCATTATAGTAGGAATCACGGAACATATCGATGCTCTCGTACTCTCTCCAGGAATAGCCAAAGCCCAGATCGAGGGTCAAACCTTCAGCTAAGGTGATGCTGCTGCCGGCGGTGATCATGGGGGTAAGGGTTTCCTTTGCCCAGATGAGCGGGACAACTACGTTGTTGATGGTCTGAGATTCGGTTTCGAGACGCCAGTTATTCACAGCCTGGAAGCCGAACCTGAAGGGGATACGGTTCTGGATGTGGTGCTCGACGCCTACGTAAAGGTTGTACACATCGTCGTACATATCGGAGACATCAGTCCATTGAACACGTTCGACATCGACGTTGAACCATGTGCGAATCACGTTTCTGGGCTGGTAACAGATGCCTGCTCTGATCTCGGAAGGAAGGACATAGTCATCCGCATAGTCGTTGCTTGTATTGACAGCGGTGTGCCCAAGCCAGGCATCCTGTTGTACAGTGGTCGTTCCCTTACGAGTGAGAGTGCTCTTCATTGTGTAGGTGACGCCCAGACCAAGTCTCTGGCCAAGCTTGAGGCTGAGACCGGCTTTCGCCTGCTCGCCACTGAGGCTGAATTCATTCGTATAGGTCGAATCCGGCAATACGCCTGCTCCAACAGTATCTATCGCCCATTGACTCCAGCTGATATCTTTCATCTGAGTGATGTCTCCGTCCAGGAAAGAATAGTCAAAGCCAAGATTGAGGTCTATGTTCCTTCCGAAAGAATAGCCAAGGCTGGCGATTCCCGCAGCCTGATTGACTGAGCCTTCGTTCTCTATGGAGTTGATGGCGATCTTCTCAGGGTAGCCGTCGTTGTCGGTTCCACGATTGTTACGGATTTCTTCGAGGTAGCTTCCATCAAAGCTGATCATCGGTTTATAGTAGCCGCCCATACCGACGCGGATGCCACCGAAGCCCATGGAAAGGAATCCCGCACCGGCATAATCGTCGTAGGTACTGGCATTAGAGCTGAGAACAGCATCGTCTATGTAGTTGTCAAAGGAGTTATACAGGGGAACGCTACGGTCGGATTGGTTGCGTGTAAGATTAGCAGAGGCTTCCAAGCCGGCGATCTTCTTCATCAGGGTCAGATTCGCAGGGTTGGTAGCAATGGCAAAGGGCTTCAGGTCATTGTAGGCTGTAGCGCCTCCCATACTGAATGCACGGGTGTCAAAACTGCCGAACTTATTACCGAAATAGGTGTCAGTGATCGACCAGGCAGACAGACCGATGATGCTACCCAGGATCAAGGTTGTAAGTACTATGGACTTAAGATATTTATAAGAGATCATTTATCCTCCATTAGAAACGATAGTCAAGGGTTAAACGAATAGTGTTTTCGCTGTGTTGAACCCGCTCGAAGTAGTTGTTCGCTTCCAGGGGTACGTTGTAAAGACGCACGTTAAGTTCTTTGGTTTGGTAGGTTTTATTCCGATATTTCAGTGTCATATACAGGTTCTGTGAGATCCGACTGTGGAGTGCAACCCAGGTTTTAGCTCCCTTCTCACCCATAAAGTCGATCTCCATGTCTTCCCAATCCCAGTGGGAGATGCCGTGTCCGTACCAATAGATGAACGAACCCTGGAGATCAAGAGAAGGCGAGAAGTGATGCGTATAGTTCACTCCAATATAGTCACCGGTCATAAGGGTCATGGCAGCAGCCATCGAGTTGTTGCCTCCCGCAGCCGGATTGGTCAGAGATGTATAGGGTGGTCCCCAGACAGTATTGTAGCGGTACTCGAACTCCAGGAAGTCCCTATTCGAGAGGAAGGTTCTCAGAGACATCGTGTACTCGTTGGTCTTGGAGACGCCACGTTCTGCCGTATCATCATAACGGTTGACCTGATTCTTGTAACGAATCCTCATGCCAACCTGATAAAGCGGACGAAACTCCAGTTCACTCTGGAATCTTGCGCTACGTCTTCCGTCGGTAAGGCGTTCCCAGATGTCGAGATAGCTTCTTCCGACCGTGTAATAATTATTGAACTTATAGCGCGTCTCAAAATAGATACCATCCTCGGGTTGCGCCTGGCTGGAGTTCTGATAGAGATCAGAGAGCGTCGGATTGGTGAGCGCATAGATGTACTTATCGAGGGACGTGTCAGTAAAGCGTTCGTGTTCAGAGAAGGCATTGCTGTAGGGATTGTCGAAATCTATATCATAGTGTCTTAGCAGAGTCAGGAAATAGAGATTTTCGAACTGAGTGTACGCGCTGACCAAATATGCCTTGGGGTCATCGCCCAGCTTGATATCTTCCCCGGTGACCGAGAGTTCCGCGTATTCGCCTTGCAGTGAGGTGTTGCCGATGACAGTGCTGCCATCGAAGCCGATCACCCGGCGATAGTCGCGGACATACTGGTCGGTCTTGGTGCTGTAAAGTCCCGCGATCTCTGAATCAAGCCCCTTGAAGACCTTGTAATAATACGAATCGCGGATGAATTGGGTCTTGAGCGTATTCCAGTCGGGTACCACAAAATCGGCGTTGTCATAGAGAGCCGTATAGGTAGTGAAGCCAAGCTTGGTCCCGATCAAGGGTGAAACCTGCAAGTGAGTGCCCAAGACCTTCTCATTGACCGCGTCTTTGCGGTAGGCAAGATTGATGTAGGGCATCGCGTAAGTCGCGCCTTGGCGGAGTTCGTTGTTAAAACTGGCTTCAGCTTCACGCAGCTCGTCTGTGTCAAACCTAACGCTGGCATTGACATAGGAGAGGACTTGGGTCTTCCCGTCGGCATCGACGACAGGCGTCAGATAATCCGTAGGATTGCCGTTATTGTCCGTTTCTCTCTCCATATAGACTACAGCGTCTTTCTTATCACTTGAGGCAAAGACGGTCGCGTCGAACCAGGGATTGCTGATCTGCATAGCCGCGCCACGCAGGGCATATTCCTGAGTTCTGGAAAGATCGGGGGTGATGCCCAGGATACGTTTGCTGAATCCATAGCCTGTCTTTCTCGAGCTGTAGAAGTCTGTATTCTCCATGACGAGGCCTTCACCGAATGTCGCGCGGTAATGACCAAGATAGAGCTTCAGACCTGTATTCTTCAGCAAGGGGATCTGAGTATTCTCATAGCCGGCATAGAACTTAGAATCCGCAGCCAGTTCGTCACTGGTCATATCGAGGATACCGTCCTCGCCTTTGGCTTTATAGTTCATGACCCCTACCTTGAAATGATTGCCATATCTGGCACGCATCTTGATCAGGATATCAGGATCAGCTTTATCCAAATTGAAATAACCCCAATAGGATTTGCGTTTATCGTGCGGGATGACGACTCCGCTCATGCCATAATCGCTTCTGAGGAACGATTCATGGAACATATCCGAGGTACCTTCTTCAAAATACCTGGTATAATACGTCATCTGAGCATCGAAATACATACGATTCTTGACGGGTGGCTCTTTGTAATAAACATAAGAACGCAGGTTGGTATTGCCATAGTAGGAAAGACCGACCGTGTTTCTCATATCCCGCTGATCAGCGATCGTATCTCCTTGAGCAACACGCTTTAGCAGAGCAACGGCATCGATGCCCGAGACATTGGGGAGGCTGACGAAATCGTCATAACGCATCTGATTGACATTCTGCGGAGTCATCAGATAGTCTTCCCAAACGTCAGACATGCCTTCTGAGCCGCCTTCGTTTGAATCCAGACGTTCCATCAGATCCTGGATCTCGGCGCGACGGATCGAGACTTCATCTTCCTCACGGTAGAGTGAAACTACGACCAGCTTCTTGATCCGGAGCATAGCCATCTGGTCTATACTGGGTACATTTCGCAGATCATACAGACTCTCAAAGAAACCGACATACTCACGATAATTGTAAATATCGTTTGCCTGTATTTCTGAGATCGGTAGCTGCAATAACTCAGTCAGAGTAGCTGTATTTAGATCCAGCTTCTCCGCATAAAGCCCTATGCAGAAAAGGGCAAAGAGCAAAAGTAAGAACTTTTTCATAGCCATTCCTTATATGCTAAGACAAAGGTTTTAATCCTTTATTCACTAATTTTACAAGCTAATTGGAGATGCTATTCTTGTAAAGACTTTTTTTGGGTTCGTCAGCTTGAGGAATACCTCTTCTTCTATCTTGTTTTGAGGGTGAATCCAAAAGGACTTCCGGTTGTTTCCAGAGATATCATTCGCGACTCTAAGGCATATCTTTCCGTTATCATTCCGGTATCATTTCCTGTCGTGACAGGACATGATACCGGAATGATCAGGAGAACATACTGATATTATTAGCGGTTACGAGAGTGAGAGGAAAGCGTTGCTAATAGCCATGATGTGCATATCAATTCATTGTGATATTAAGAGATAGACTTATACAAACGTGCTAATATGTGAAGATCTACTGCCGGGAAAACCAATCCCACCAAAGAGCGATACCGTCCCTGAAGGAAGTCCTGGGTGAGTAGTTCAGGAGCTCTCTGGCTTTGCTGATATCTGCAAAGGTATGCTGAAGATCGCCCGATTGCATCGGCATCGCGCGGCGGTGCGCCTTTTTCCCGCTGAGTTGTTCCAGATAGTTGATCATCGCTGCCAGACTGATCGTCTCTGATTCACCTAAGTTGATGACCTCATATCGGTTGCCACTACGGACGTAGTTCATCGCACCCAAGATTCCGTCGATGACGTCGGCAACATAAGTGTAATCCCTGCTTGTGGATCCATCTCCGAAAACGGGGATCTCCTCGTCCGCGGTCAGGAGTTTGCTGAATTTGTGAATCGCCAGATCAGGGCGTTGACGAGGTCCATAAACGGTGAACAACCTCAGGCAGACGATGGACATGCCGAAGTGATGATGCCAGTTGTGGCAGAAGAGCTCGCCGGCTTTCTTGGTCGCGGCGTATGGCGAGATCGGAGTGTCAACCGGGTCGGTCTCCTTGTAGGGCAGGTTCTTGTTGTTGCCATAGACGGATGACGAAGACGCGAAGACGAAGTGCTTTATCCCCTTCTTGGCGGAAGCTTCCAGGAGGTTGAGGGTTCCATTTATATTGACATCGTTATAGAGACCGGGGTTTTCGATCGAGGGGCGGACTCCTGCCATCGCGGCAAGATGGATCACCATGTCGATCGGATAAAGCTCAAAAACAGCGTCAAGGCGTTCTCTATCCCTGATATCGGCTTCGATCAGAGTAAAATCCGGATTGTGCAAGCAGTTTTCAATATTGGTACGCTTGATGTAAGGATCGTAAAAATCGCAAAAGTTATCCAGAGCAAAGACGCTATATCCATCCTGGAGAAGCCTTTCCGTTAGATGCGACCCGATGAATCCTGCGGCGCCTGTGACGAGAACTGAGCTTTTCTCAGCCATTGATGCGGGTGATCCTTGCCCCGATAGAATTGAGCTTTTCCTCTATTCTGTCGTAGCCTCTGTCGATATGATAGATTCGGCTAACGATAGTTTCGCCTTCGGCGACGCATCCTGCCAGAACCAATGCCGCGCTGGCGCGCAGATCGGTCGCCATGACCTCAGCGCCGCTGAGTTTGGCGACGCCTTTCACTGTGGCAATGTTCCGGTTCAGGCGAATATCGGCTTGGAGGCGGTTCAATTCGGCGACATGCATGAATCTATCCGGGAAGATGGTATCCTCGAGGAAACTCATGCCTTCTGCAAGGGTTGCCAAAACCATGAACTGAGCCTGCAGATCGGTCGGGAAGCCGGGATAGGGAAGGGTTATCAGGCTGAAAGGTTTGATGATCTTAGGCGGGTGAACAGTGATCTCGCTCTCCCCTACAAGAAGTTCGCAGCCGGCTTCACGGAGCTTTTCCAGCGCCGACCCAAGGTGCAGAGGATTGCAGTTTCCGACCGTCACGGGGGAAGTGCTGAGCGCGCCGGCGATCAGGAAAGTGCCTGCTTCGATCCTATCGGCGATCATCGTCATCTCAACAGGAAACAGATTCTCCACTCCCTGGATAGTCAGGGTTGTCGAACCTTTTCCTTCTATCTTTGCGCCCATCTTGTTCAGAAGATCGATGGTGGAATCAACTTCCGGCTCCATGGCGGCATTGAGCAGACGAGTCTGTCCCTCAGCCAGCACCGCTGCCATAAGAGTATTGATCGTGGCGCCGACGGAGGACTTTTCAAAGTAGATCTCAGCGCCTTTGAGTTTGGAGGCTTTGGCATGGATGTAGCCGTGGTCGATCGCGATATCCACGCCCAAGGCTTCCAGCGCTTTGAGGTGCAAGTCCACCGGACGGGTTCCAATCGCGCAGCCACCAGGGAAGGATACTCTCGCTTCCTTGAGACGGGCAACCAGGGGTCCCAGGACGTAGATCGAGGCACGCATCTGGCTTACAAGTTCATAAGGGGCTTCGATATAACAGATATCGCTGGCGTCGATGGTCATGGTGGACCCCACATGCTCGACTCTCGCGCCGATGATGCGCAGGAGGTGAGACATGGTCTTCAGATCGATAAGATTGGGGACGTTTCTCAGCACGGACTTTCCGGGAGCCAGCAGACAAGCTGCCATGACCGGAAGGATCGCGTTTTTGGCTCCGCTCACCTCGATAGTACCGCTGAGATCGCGGTTGCCTGTTATTTTGAAGCTATCCATTTATTCCTCATTAAGTTTGATATATCTGATAACGGTCGTGACCTGCAAGGTCTTTTCTGGTTTCCATCTTTGTAATGCCGAGGTTTTTGGCAATATAATTTATCGCATCTGCCTGATCGTAGCCTATCTCAAACAGGATGTAAGCCCCCTGAGAGAGGACAGATGTAGCGTTGATAAGAATCCTGTGGTAGTATTCCAGTCCGTTATCACCGGCAAGCAACGCGTTTTTCGGTTCATGCACAAGAATATGTTTGGGCAGAGAGTAGTAGTCGCTTTCTTTGATGTAGGGCGGATTACTGATGACCATATCGTAGCTGAGAGCGTTATCAGGGAAGAGATCTGCCTGGTGGAAATCGATCGTGAGACGGTGCCTGAAGGCGTTTGATCCAGCTACTTCCAGGGCTTTTGGGCTGATATCTGTGGCATGTACATTCAGGGTACCAAGGTTGTGCTTGAGAGCAATGGCGATAGCACCGCTTCCGGTACCGATATCCAGCACCGTGGCATTGGGATTCAAAAGGTTCAAAGCAAGTTCAACGAGACCTTCTGTCTCCGGTCTGGGAATCAGCACACCCGACGCAACCTGCAATTCAAGCCCATAGAACCAGGCTGTTCCTGTAATGTATTGGCTAGGTTCTCCTGCTACCCTTCGCGCTGAATAGTCCTTCCAACAAGCTTTCTGGAGGTCTGATAGGACAATTGACTCCTTAAGCTTCAGCTCGCTTTTACTGAGCTTGAGGATATCCGACAGCAGATAGAGGAAGTCCTCAAAGGGAATTTCGTGGAGTCCTGAGAGTGTTTTTGCCTGGTCAAGGGCGTCAGAAAGCAACATTATGCGGGAGTGTTGTTGCCGTCAATTCTTTTGGTGATCTTGACTCTACGCCCATGGTCGGAAAATTCTACCTTGTCTGTAAGGTGATAGAGCAAGGATATTCCCCGTCCGTGTTCCTCTACATTCAGGTGTTGATCATCCAGGATCTTTAACAGCCACGATTCATAATCGAAGCCGTTCCCTTGATCCTGGACGGTTATTGCTGCAGAACGGTTGATTTGATCTATCTCGATCGTGAAGAAGATCCTCCTGTCAGCCACCACGGGATCCTGCAGCTTGCACGCTATCAGTTGCTGTAGACTCTCGTGGTCCAGCAAACGTTCCTCATAGCTAAGGTTCAGCGTCCCATGGATAAACGAATTGTATATCATCTCGTCGATCACAATGAGCAGCTCATTCAGGAGATTGTGGTTAAATTTAAAGTTATGCATCAGGAAGATATTGAACACTTTCGATATGCTGAATTTGGAAAAGTGCTTGGGATCGATGACGAAGCTCATCTGTGCCTGATCAAGATTAACGAAGAAATCTCCCAGATCATACTTGGAACGCTTCTTGTCCAGGATAGTCTGGATCGAACGAACAATGTGCTTGGAATCTATCGGTTTACGAATAAAATCTGAGGCACCTGAACGAATGGCTCGAATAAAATACTCCTGATCCAGGAAGCCGGTCATCAGGATCACGTCCAAGTCTCTGTCATACTCGCTACGAACCCGCTCCAGAAAGTCCAGACCGGTAATGCCAGGCATCTCGATATCACAGATGACCAGGTCGTAATTCGACGCCTGCAGTTTCCTTAGCGCGTCACTCCCGTTGTAGGCAACGTCTGCCACATAACCGCTGATTTCGAGTATTTTACTCAGGCTATTGACGATAGAGAGGCTATCGTCAACCACCAATATCCGGGGTGGGTGGTTGGGCATTTTATCCCAGATTGACCGTAAACAACTGATTCAGCTTGAGCATCGAGAAAAGCTCATACACGCTGTTTGAGCTTCTGACAACCTCGATCTCGCCGCCTTTGCCGATAAAATCCTTGTAGAATAACAAGATCTTGCCGATCCCAGTGGAACTGATATTACGGCAATCAAAGAGATCAAGCTCGAGATATGTACAATCGGAATGAAAAACTTCCGCCAAGCGTTCCTGTAGAATATGAGCGTTTTCGCTATTGAGAATACCCTCGATCTTCATGGTCGCAACATTGTTCTTCATTGTTAGATCAATATTCATAATATACTCCCAGTCTTTTTGTCAGCTTTTTCTACAATACAGACATATTCAAGGATGTCAAGACTAATCTACAAAACCTCGAATTTTCTTCAAAATCACGTTCTGGATATTGGTAGGGGTGATCTCGTATTTCTTGAACTCCAGAGTATAAATAGCTCTGCCCTGGCTCAGAGATCTGATACGAGTGGCATAGCCAAACAGCTCAGACAAGGGTACGTCCGCGACGATCTCCTGTTGATACTCTGAGTGCCTTCGCATGACTTCTATCTTACCCCGTTTGGAATTGATATCCGCAATGATATCACCGACGAAATCTTCCGGAGACAACACAGTCAGGAGCATGATCGGTTCCATGATAACGGCATCCGCCTGACGCAGCCCTTTGCTGATCGCCATCGCTGTCGAGATCCTGAATGCCAGTTCGTTTGAATCAAGCGGATTGTACGATCCATCGATCAATTCAACTTTGATCCGCTCTACCGCGCCACTGATCAGCGGTCCGTCGTTCAAGGTACTGAGCGCGGATTCCTCGATCGCTTGCCAATAATCCCTGGGGATCTTTTCAGCGGAAACGGAATTGACGAATATATTCTTACGGTCATCCGGGATATCTCCTTCGTTTAGAGGACTGATCCGGAACTTCACCGCTGCGAAATTCCCTTTTCCGTTCATATCGCGGATAAATGTCTCTTCGCTGATAACTTCTTTTGTGATCGTTTCTTTGTAGGAAACCTGCGGGTTTCCAATATTTGCCGAGACGTTAAACTCCCGGCGCAGCCTGTCAACAATGATATCAAGATGCAGTTCTCCCATGCCGGAGATGAGAGTCTGCCCGGAGTCTTTGTCTATATGTACCTTAAAGGTCGGGTCTTCTTCTTCGAGTCTCGCCAGTGCCTGAGTGAGATTATCCAGATCAGCCTTGGTCTTCGGTTCGATGGCTATAGATATCACCGAATCGGGAAAATGCATTTTCGAGAGATGAACTTCGAGTTTGCCATCCGTGATCGTATCACCCGTTGCCAGGAATCTAGAGCCGACAATAGCGCCAATGTCTCCCGCATGAAGCCCGTCCAGATCAACTTTCCGGTTGGACATCATCTGCAGAATTCTCGAGACTCTTTCCCGTTTCCCATTACTCTGATTAATAAAGGTGTCACCTTTCTTCAAGGTCCCGGCATAAAGCCTGATATAGACAAGTTTCCCGACGTATTTGTCAACCTGAACTTTGAATGCCAGGGCGACCAATGGCTTGTCAGGATCGGAATCGATCAGGATCGGATCATGCGTTCCTGGATCAAATCCTTCCGTGGCAGGAATATCCAGCGGTGAAGGCATGAAGTCGCAGATCGCGTCCAGCAGGAGCTGAACTCCTCTGTTCTTGAGGGAGCTGCCACAGAGCACTGGCACGAGATCATTGGTCACAGTCCCCTTACGAATCGCTCGTTTGAGCAGTTCTTCTGGTATCTCCTCTCCCTCAAGGAAGAGCATCATCAACTCATCGTCGTATTCCGCGACCCTATCCAGAAGTTCTTCTCTCTTTTCCGATGCGTAATCCAGCAGTTCAGGCGGTATCTCAGAAGCAAAGGTTTGCTGCCCGTAGGTAAGCGGATCGAATGCCCAGGCGGACATCGTGATGAGATCTATAACCCCGGCAAAGCAATCTTCCTTGCCGATAGGGATATTGATCGGGATAGCGTTCGGAGTGAGGCGTTCGTGGATCATCTGGATGACCCTGTCATAATCCGCGCCAAGCCTGTCCATCTTGTTGACATAGGCTATTCTGGGAATGTGATAGCGGTCTGCCTGATGCCAGACTGTTTCGGATTGGGGCTCAACCCCTCCGACTGCGCAAAAGACGCCCACCGCTCCGTCCAGAACCCTGAGGCTGCGTTCCACTTCCGCAGTAAAATCCACATGCCCGGGAGTATCTATAATATTGATCTTCTTGTCTTTCCAGAAGCAAGAAACTGTCGCCGAGGTGATCGTGATCCCTCGTTCCCTCTCTTGCTCCATCCAATCCGTAAAGGTATTGCCATCATGCACTTCACCCATTTTGTGCAGGAATCCTGTGTAAAACAGGATCCGCTCGGTGGTCGTCGTCTTCCCCGCGTCAATATGAGCCATGATCCCAATGTTACGGATCTGGCTCAGCATAGTCTCAGCTTCGCTTTTCATGTGATAATCCTTTTCGGACACTTGTCTCCTTGATTTATTCGGTCGCGCCAAAATAAATAGTGCAGATTGTTTGTCAACTTAGTTTTCGGCTATCGCCCACAGCCAATTATCCCAGCATGTTAACCGGATCATCCCGGTATCATGTCCTGTCGTGACAGGAAATGATACCGGGATGATACCGATAAGATAAGGAAAAGCCTGCCCGATGTTGATCAGGCAGGCTAAGCGTTTACTATCTGCATCCACTAATGGGATAGAATCTGTCAGTTTGCCATGATCTCTCTATTCATAACGCAGGGCATCGATAAGGTTGAGGTTGGAAGCCTTTCGGGCAGGGTACCAGCCAAAAAAGATCCCGATCGCACAGGAAAATCCCACCGAGATGAAGATCGACCAGGGTGTGACCACGACGCTCCATTTCATGTATTTGCCCAGGATCTCAGCCAGACTCCAAC
>DAOPZE010000080.1:0-11804 GCA_035353255.1 Candidatus Cloacimonadota bacterium | reverse complement strand
GCGCTTGACTTCACAGAATATGAAAAACCGCAAAACAAACACTGTTGAGGATGTTAAGATGAAGATGGAAGAACTGAACTACTTTTATAATAAGTTCAAGTTTGGAGAAGATATATTTCACCAGTTGATGCAGAGGCGCGTCAGGGACATTCTCCTTGTCTCGACTTTCTATGATGCCTTCATATTTGAGCAGGATGGGCGTTTATCAGAACAGATCTTTGGGGAATACAGGCAGCTCAATCTGAGTACCGCTCCCCGTATCACGAGCGTTCCTACCGGTGAAGACGCATTGGAATTGCTGGAGAAACAGAGCTTTGATCTGGTCATCACAATGATGCGTATTGGGGAGATCGGTCCCTTCCAGCTTGCCAAAGCGATCAAGAAGAAAACACCTGATCTGCAGGTTCTCTTGCTTCTGAACGTTGCCTCCGACTATGTTATCTGGGAAAATCATCAGGACGACAGGCAGTATATTGACGACGTCTTTCTCTGGAACGGTGATACGAAGCTCTTCCTGGCGATGGTCAAGAGCGTCGAAGACAAGATGAATGTGGCGTTCGATACTTCACATGGCTTGGTTCGTGTGATTCTCCTCGTCGAAGATTCATTGCATTACTACTCGCTGTTCCTGCCTTCGCTCTATAGCGTGATAATGAAGCAGACACAGAAACTGATCGAAGAAGAAGTCAGTGATATTAATAAGAGATTGAGGATGCGTATCCGTCCCAAGGTCATCCTGGCGCACGATTATAACGAAGCGATCGGGCTCTACGATAAGTATAAGGAATATATGCTCTGCGTGATCTCGGACGTTCGGTATAAGATCGATGGAGTGGTCGATCCCAAGGCGGGGATCAAGCTCATTGAGCATGTCCTGCGTTACAACAAAGAGCTGCCTGTCATACTTCAATCTTCGGAAGAGGAGAACGAGGAATTGGCACAGAATCTGGGGGCTTTCTTCCTCAATAAGAACTCCAAGCATCTTTTCTCGGATCTGCGCTCATTCATGGTCTATAATCTGGGGTTTGGTAACTTTATCTTCAGAAATACGAATGGCGATATCATCGATGAAGCGGCTAATATTGCTGAGTTTGAGGAGAAGATCCTCACTGTTCCGGAAGAGTCGATCGTCTTTCACAGTAAGTTTAATCATTTCTCAAACTGGTTGATCGCGCATGGAGAAGTTCAGATCGCCAAGCGTATCCGCCCTATGAAGATCGAGGATTTCGAATCTAAAACTGAGCTGCGGAATTTCCTCTATCATACATTCAGAACTGTGCGGATAGATAAAAACCGGGGAAAGATCATCAATTTTGATGCGGTGTCCCTCAAAGAGATGAATCAGATCATTCGTCTGACCGAAGGTTCTCTCGGAGGGAAGGGTCGTGGACTTGCTTTTCTGAACGCTCTGCTCTGTACCATGGATTATGATCAGAAGTTCGAGAACATCAGCATATCGCTTCCCTGCACGGCTATCATCGGTACGGTCGAATTTGACAGCTTCATCGAGAATAACAACATTGTTGAGAGCGTCACCGGTAAGACCGATGAGGAGATAGACAGGATTTTCGTCGAGGGACGGCTCTCGGAGACATTGGTCGAGAGGCTGGAGATCTATCTCGAGCATATACAGTACCCTATTGCGGTCAGGTCTTCCTCATTGTTGGAGGATTCGCAGGCACAGCCTCTTGCTGGTGTGTATCGAACCTTTATGTTGCCCAATAATCATACAGACCCTCATTATCGGCTCAGGCAACTTATGAACGCTATCAAGCTGGTCTTCGCGTCAGTTTATCTCTCTGAAGCCCGCAGTTTCCTGGAAGCATTGAATTTCAAGGCGGAAGAAGAGAAGATGGCGGTGATTATTCAGGAAGTCGTTGGCGGGCTCAAAGGCGAATGTTACTACTATCCTCATATCTCGGGTGTGGCACAGAGCTATAACTTCTACCCCACTTCTCATATGCATCATACGGATGGTATTGCCAATATCGCGTTGGGACTGGGTAAATCCGTCGTCGAAGGGAAGCTGAATTTCAGGTTTTGCCCGAAGTATCCTGAGACAGAACTGCTTCCTCAGCAGGAATTGGTCAGAACATCGCAGAAGGAGTTCTTTGCCCTTGATCTGTCAAAATCGGACTTTGATCTGACTAGGGGAGAAGAGATCACGCTTGCCAAATTGGGCTTGAAAGATGCTGACAGTCAGGGTGTTCTGAAGTACGTCGCGTCGATCTGGGATTATGAGAACTACAGACTGACGGATAATCTCAATGAACGGGGCATGAAAGTTCTGACCTTTGCCGGTATCCTCAAATACAACTTCTTCCCTCTTGCCAAGATCATTGAAGAATTGCTGGAGATCGGTGAGATCGCGCTTGGTATCCCGGTCGAGATCGAATTCGCGGTCAATCTGGATTACGATCATCGTTATGGGCATAAACCTTCTTTCTATATCCTGCAGATCAGACCACTCTCCGTTAATACCGACGCCTATCGGATAGACACTGATAAGCTGGATAAGAGCGATCTGCTCATGTACACAGAACATGGCATGGGCAATGGTGTGATCGACGATGTTGTCGATGTGATCTACCTTGATCCGAAGAAGTTTGCTAAAACGAAGACTGTGGAGATGCAGACGGAGATCGAAAGGTTCAATGAAAAGATGACCAGGCTTGGCAGAAGGTATATGCTTATCGGGCCGGGACGTTGGGGCAGCAGAGACAGATTCCTGGGCATACCGGTACGCTGGCCACAGATAAACAGAGCGAAGGTAATCCTAGAGACGGGCTTGAGCGACTTTATCGTTGAAGCTTCCCAAGGAACCCACTTCTTCCATAATCTTGTGGCGATGAACGTAGGATACTTCACTATTCCATACGTATCCCAGACTGACTTTGTGGATTGGGAATGGCTTTTATCTCAGGAGATAGCTGAGCGAGGAGACTATTTTGTGCATTTGGAATTTACCGATCCATTGATCGTCAGAATGGATGGTAAGACGGGTTTGGCGGTCATCAACAAAGCTTGATTGAAATGATCACTTCAAACTACTGGTCGCACGAACTGCAGCTTCTCGAAGACGTGATGCCGTATCGGGTTCAGCAGATACTCCTGATAGCATCCTTGTATGACACTTTCGTGTTTGAGGTTGACGGTTTTTTGGCAGAACAAGTCGCTGATGATTTCTATCTTCTGAATCTGAGTACGCAGCCCGGAATTATCCACGCGTCTGGAACGGACAGCGCTTTGAAAATGCTGGAGCTGGAGAATGTCGATATCGTGGTCGTGCATCTGGCTTCGATGCGCAGTATAGCTTTGGAACTGATCTCTTCGATCAAGCAGCATTATCCTGAAGTACCGGTGTTCATTCTCCTAAGCGCGCCTATGGACCTGATGTTTATCGAGAATCATGTAAAAGAGCTTGGCAGTGTGGAGGACTTCTATTATTGGAACGGAGATTCCAAGGTGTTTCTGGCAATGGTCAAGCAGTGGGAGGAACGCAAGAATCTCCCCCATGACTCGATGATATATCCCGTTCCGGTCATCCTCATCATTGAGACCTTTATTCCTTATTACTCTCAGTTCCTGCCATTGTTTTATGAGATAATTCTGCAGTTGAATCAGGCAGTGATCCGCACAGAGCATCAGGATACGAATAAGACGCTCTATATGAAAGCCAGAACGAGAGTTCTTCTGGTGCATGATTACGATTCCGCGATCGAAGCCTATACAAAGTATCATCAAAGCATTATCGGGGTCATCAGCAATGTGAATTATCACTTTATGGGAGCAACGGATATGGATGCGGGGATCAGACTCCTGCAATATATCCGTAAGCTCAAGCCTACATTACCGTTTCTGCTTCAATCATTCAACCCGATGTACCGGGATATTGTCACCAGCAATGAGGGTGAATTTCTCTATAAAGACATCTCGGGGCTCAAGTCTCAGATCCGGCGATGGCTCGAGACGGAAGTGGGTTTTGGCAAGTTTGTGTTCAGAATGCCCGATCAGAGCAAGATCGCTGAGGCCGGAACCCTTATCGGCTGCCTGAACCAGCTGCGTCATTTGCCCATCGAATCTCTGGAGTACCACTTTTCACATAAACACATTGAGAACTGGCTGAATACTCATGCGGAAGTGGCACTTTCTCAATACCTCTCGGGGTTCCATGAGACATATACCAAGGAAAACCTGAGAGAAAACCTGTGTGAAGCTTTTGATTCCCTGATCTCATTCAGACGCAGGGAGAAGATACAGGAATGGAACGATGAATCCAGTCTGGAGATGAATCTTATCTACAAGATCGGGGACGATTCGATCGGCGGCAAAGGACGTGGCCTTGCTTTTCTCAATATAGTTCTGAATCGCTATAGCAACATTTGTGAGAAATATAAGACGACCTCTATCAGGGTTCCAGTTGCGGCTGTTTTAGCCACCGGTGAATTTGACAAATTCATCGCATCGAACCCCATCCTGAATGGCATCGGAGATCGTGAAGACCTCAGCGATGCCGAGATCGATGAGCTTTTCCTCACGGCAACGATACCAAATTCCACTCTAAGCGAACTGACCAAGATCATCACTCAGAGTGATTATCCCCTTGCGATCCGTTCATCCTCGGTGTTGGAGGATTCGATCTCCAATCCTTTCGCCGGAGTGTTTCGCACATATCTGATACCCAATAGCCATTCCAGGGTCGAACTTCGTTTGCAACAACTGATTCAGGCGATCAAGCTTGTTTATGCCTCGATGTATCTTAAGAATGCGAGAGTCTATCGGGAATCGTTGCGTATACCTTCCCGTGAAGAGAAGATGGCAGTGATCATCCAGCGGGTTGCGGGATCCTTGCATGGGGACTATTTCTATCCTTTGGTTTCAGGAGTGGCTCAGAGCTATAATTATTATCCGGGCACGAACATGTCCCATGAAGATGGAGTTGTCACTCTCTCGACAGGACTGGGGAAAACAGCAGTTGAGCGTGAGCGTACTTTTGCTTTTTGCCCCAAGTATTCCAATAAGGATATGTTCATGCCGGTCGATATCGTGCAGGCTGCTCAGCGTCAGCTTTACGCGATAATGCCTGAACGCAGGGAATTTGATCTCAAGAACGGTGAAGATTCTTCCCTGGATAAGATCAGGATATCCCAAAAGTTACTCGAATCCGAACTCAGCGTTCTTTCCTCTGTTTGGGATCACGAAAACAAGCAGTTTATCGACGGTAGTTTCGTGCAGGGACCGAGAGTAATCACATATAGGTCACTTCTTCATTATAAGCAGTACCCTCTGGCGGATATTCTGCGCGATTTCCTCGAGCTTGGCAGAAAAGTACTGGGCTGTGAGGTTGAGATGGAATTTGCCTTCGATATCAACTCAGCGACGGGACAAAGCAGTTTTTCGCTACTCCAGATCAGACCTATCACGGTCAGTCAGAAACTCTATTCCACGTCTCTGGAAAGCTATGTGGATAAACGGGAAGAAACTCTGCTCTTCTCATCCTATGCGCTTGGAAGTGAGATCAACGA
The DNA here is from genome assembly GCA_035353255.1 of Candidatus Cloacimonadota bacterium. Classification (GTDB taxonomy): domain Bacteria; phylum Cloacimonadota; class Cloacimonadia; order Cloacimonadales; family Cloacimonadaceae; genus PHBP01. The sequence goes on along the minus strand of DAOPZE010000080.1, from coordinate 6,279 downwards.
TGAACTGAATTACATTGTGTACGTTCCACCGGAAAAGTTCAACATCGTCAAGACAGAAGATATCGCGGCAGAACTCGATATCATCAACGCGGAGCTGAGACAGGAACACAAGCAGTATGTTCTGATCGGACCGGGACGTTGGGGTACGAGTGACAGGTTTTTGGGGATACCAGTAGCATGGAGTCAGATCTCAAATGCCAAGGTCATTGTCGAAGTGGTTCTACCAAATATGTCCATTGAAGCTTCACACGGTTCTCACTTCTTTCATAACCTGTTTTCCATGAATGTGGGATATCTGACAGTTTGGGAGAAAGCTAAATCAGACTTTCTCGACTGGGACTACTTAAATTCTCAACCTACTGTGAGAGAAGGGATATACTTCACTGTTAAGAAGCTGAACAGTTCACTGAAGATTTTGTTTGACGGAAAGAACGCAGTCATTATTAAGTAGATTTGTGTGATATGAGATATGAAACGTGCTAACGTAATAAATGACACAGGAGGTATGTGTAAATGACTATGCACGAATTTCTACATCAGGTATCGGCGAAAAATGCCGATCAACCCGAGTTCATCCAAGCGGTGACCGAAGTTGTTGAAACGATCTGGGATGTTTATGATTCCAATCCCCAGTATCGGAAAGCCAAGATCCTCGACCGTATAGTGGAACCCGAAAGAACCATTATATTCAGAGTGCCCTGGATGACCGATTCTGGTGAAGTGATCGTCAACCGTGGTTACAGAGTGGAATTCAACAGCGCTATCGGTCCCTACAAGGGCGGTTTGCGCTTCCACCCAAGCGTGAATCTGGGAATCCTGAAGTTCCTCGGATTTGAACAGATCTTCAAGAACAGCCTGACGACTCTGCCCATGGGTGGAGGTAAAGGCGGATCTGATTTCAATCCCCGTGGTCGTTCAGACGATGAAGTCCTTCGGTTCTGCCATTCATTCATGCTCGAGCTCTATCGCCACATTGGTCCCAATACGGATGTCCCGGCCGGTGATATCGGCGTTGGCAAGCGTGAGATCGGTTACATGTACGGAATGTACAAGAAGATCGTGAACGAAGCCACCGGTGTCCTGACAGGTAAGGGTCTGGAATGGGGCGGAAGTCTCGTTCGTCCCGAAGCAACCGGTTATGGTACGACATATTTTGCCGAAGAAATGCTCAAGACCAAGGGACAGAGCTTTGCAGGCAAGACTGTTCTCATTTCCGGATCCGGCAATGTTTCCCAGTATGCCATCCAAAAAGTGAATCAACTCGGCGGTAAGGTCGTCACTGCTTCCGATTCCGACGGCTTCATCCATGATCCTGACGGTATCAAAGGCGACAAGTGGGAATACCTGATGGAACTGAAGAATATCAAACGTGGCAGGATCAGCGAGTATGCTGAAGAATTCGGCGTCAAATACTATGCCGGTCAGCGTCCCTGGATCATCCCCGGTGATATAGCTCTTCCCTGCGCGACCCAGAACGAGATCAACGGCGAAGAAGCCAAGACCTTGATCAAGAATGGATGTGTCTGCGTTTCTGAAGGTGCTAATATGCCCACGACTCCCGATGGCGTGGAAGTATTCCTTGCCTCCGACGTTCTCTACGGTCCCGGCAAAGCTGCCAATGCTGGTGGCGTCGCGACATCCGGACTGGAGATGACTCAGAACAGCATGCGTATTTCCTGGAGCCGCGAAGAAGTCGATGCCAAGCTTCATGGTATTATGAAAGCGATCCATGAGCAGTGCGTGACATATGGTAAAGATGGCGCTAAGATCAATTATGTGAAAGGCGCTAACGTTGCCGGATTCATCAAAGTAGCGAATGCTATGATGGATCAGGGACTGATATAATAAACTAACCTAAGGATCCGGGAAGATCTGATCCGACCGGATCCTTTTCTTTTATGAGAGGAAATGACCAACATCAAAGAAACAGAACTTCTCAACGCCCTGCAGGAAAGGATCAAGGAACTTACCTGCTTGTACAGCATAAATGACATCGCTCACCAGCCCGATCTGGATCTGAATGAAGTCTTGAGCCGGGTGATCAGCGTGATCCCGGATGCAATGCAGTATCCTGAACTCGCTGATGTAAGACTAATGCTCGATGGACGGGTTTATAGCACCAAGCCTTCAGTTCAAAGTCCCAAATCCCTTTCCTGCGAGATCGTTGTAAACTATTCACCCCGCGGGATACTGGAGATATTCTACCAGACCAGCGCTGATCATCCCCAAGCTCCTGATTTCCTCCCTGAGGAACATAGCCTGATCGATGCCATTGCCAAGCAGATCGCCCTGATACACGAGCGGAAAGGCGCAGAAGAAAACAACGCCCAATTGCAGGATCAGCTTCGTCACGCAGACAGACTGGCAACGATCGGTCAGCTCGCGGCGGGTATTGCGCATGAGATCAATGAACCCTTAGCAACGATCATGGGCTTTGCCCAGCTCATCGAAGAGGACGATACTATCAACGATCAAACTCGTTCCGATGTGAAAAGGATTCTGAGTTCAACTCTGCATGCCAGAGAGATAATCCGCAAATTGATGCTGTTCTCACGTCAGGTTCCACCTCGCAAAACGTCAGTTGATCTAAACAAGCTGATCAATGACGGTCTCTATTTTCTAGAGAGCCGGTGCGAGAGGCAAGGTATCAGCATTAGGCGTGAACTTGATCCAGATCTCCCCCACCTCACAGCCGATCCTAATCAACTGCACCAGATCATGATCAATCTTGCAGTAAATGCTATGCAAGCCATGCCGGATGGTGGCGTCCTTACTCTCAGCACCAAAGAAGTGCAGGGGAATATCAGCTTTTCAGTCAGTGACACCGGAATAGGCATGACCAAAGATGTCATGGCTAAGATTTTCATGCCTTTTTATACTACAAAGGATATAGACCAGGGAACCGGGCTGGGACTCTCGGTCGTTCATGGTATAGTCACCAGTCACAATGGAACGATCGATGTTCAGAGTGAACCCGGGGAAGGCTCTCGTTTTACCGTTGTTCTAGGAGGTGAAGATGCCTGATATTCAAGCTCAACTATTGATCGTGGATGATTCTCCGGACACTCTTGAGATGCTACGCCGAAAGCTGGGTCCCAAGGGCTTCTCCTGTCACACGGCAACAAGCGTCAACCAAGCTCTGGAGATCATAGACACGATCCCGATCGAACTTGTCCTCACCGATTATAAGATGCCACAAGCGACAGGGCTGGATCTGATCAGGCATCTGCATGAGAACCACCCACGTATCAAAGTGATCATGATAACCGGCTATCCAACGATCGAGGGTGCGATCGAAGCCGTCAAGGTCGGCGCTGAGGAGTATCTGACCAAACCTTTTACCGATGAAGAGCTTTTTGAAGCGATCAACCAGGTGATGATCAAAGTCCAGCAACAGCGCCTGGCAGATCGTCCGCACCAAACACAATCGAATCCTTATGGCATGATCGGCACATCAGCGGCTATGACGAAAGTTTACAGCGCTATCCGTAAATCCTGTTCAAACAACGCTACCGTTCTGATCCAGGGTGAATCCGGCACGGGTAAGGAACTCGTCGCCAGAGCGATACACTATCATTCCAAACGCGCAAAAACACCCTTTGTTCCGGTGAATTGCGGGGCAATCCCAGAAACCTTGCTGGAAGCAGAACTTTTCGGCTATACTAAAGGCTCATTCACCGGCGCGATCGAAACACGCGCGGGCTACTTCATAACAGCAGACGGCGGAACCATTTTCCTTGATGAGATCAGCGAAACTTCTCTGTCCATGCAGGTTAAACTCCTCAGGGTGCTGCAGGATCGTCAAGTCGCGATGATCGGTTCAAAATCACCCCGCCCTGTGAACATCAGAGTCATAGCTTCCACGAACAAGGACTTGAGCCAATTGATCAGGCAGGGAGGATTCCGTGAGGATCTCTTCTACCGTCTGAACGTCCTCCCCATCCATCTTCCCCCTCTGAGGGAACGCATTGGTGATATTCCTCTGTTAGTCTATCATTTCCTCGAAAAGTATGCACGGGAGAATTCCGCGAAGATACCGAGCCTCAGTCCCGAAGTCATGACAGCCCTGGAGAATTACCATTGGCAAGGCAATGTTCGCGAACTGGAAAATCTCATCTATCGGCTGGTCGTGATGAGTGAGGATCAACCTATTCAAGTGAGTGATCTTCCAGAATATATGAAGTTTAGCTTGTCTCATAGCCAGGATCTGACCCGCAGCTTAGCAGAAGTTGAACGCCAATATATCAATGATGTTCTGAATTCGGTCAATGGGAATAAATCTCTTGCCTCGAGGATACTGAGAGTTGACCGTAAGACATTGCATAATAAGCTAAAAGAGTTATAGATAAAAAGCAGGACTTTAATATGTTTTCAGAACTAGTTAGAAAGAATCGTAGTTACCGTAGATTTGACCATAATGCCATGATTTCGCCAATGGTGATGAGTTCGATCCTGGAAGCCGCGCGCCTTTGCCCCAGCGCTGGCAACATGCAGTCCTTAAGATTTCTTCCGGTGACGAGTGAGGAAGATTGCGCCAAATTGTTCCCCAACCTCAAGTGGGCAGGATATCTGCGCTACTGGGACGGACCGTCTTTATCGGAGCGTCCCACTGCTTACATTCTCATTCTCGGTCTTGCCAATGCCTCGAAGTATCTTCAGGTCGATACCGGTATTGCGGCGCAGACAATGCTTCTGAATGCTGTGGAGAAAGGATTTGGGGGCTGTATGCTCGCGGCACTCGACCGTGACAAGATCAGGGCAGACTTTGCCATCCCCGATGAACTGGATATTCTCCTCTGCCTGGCGTTGGGAAAACCCGCGGAAACCGTCGTGATCGAAGATGTAATAGATCCGGATGACATAGAGTATTATCGTGACGCGGAAAGTATTCATCACGTGCCCAAACGTTTACTCAAGGATCTTGTGATTCGCCATGGAGATTGAATTACTCAATCAGTACCCCTCCCGCTGAACTATTCTTAACCAGTCTCTTCCCTTCATTCCGCTACAAGGATCGTCTATTCCACTAGTATCGTTTGTTTACGAATTTCGAATACTCGTACGGATACCGTACGGGCAGCGTACGGGAGGCATACGGTAAGCATACCATTTTATCAAGGGAAGATATTTCCCGAGATTCTTGCACTGAAATGCGAAAGTAATGAGGGTTTCTTGGTAATTGGAATGACCATTGCATGATAGTAATCATATTATTAACTGAATAAAGTTGGATTCTTATGAAAAAGTACATCTTATTACTGCTGGCATTGTCCCTGATCATGGGATTAGTCGCTTCGACCGTGTTTAGTTATGATCTGGGGAATCCCGGGGTCGATAGCCGAAATGAATATTCCAGAGTGACTCTAGATGGCGCGCAGACGATCGGAACTCCCGGTGATCCTGCTCTTCCGTGGTTTGGTGTGAAGCTTCTCATTCCTCTAGGCACTTCTGCCACATTAATAAAAGTGGAACGTAGCAATCCTAAAACCATTGATCTGGTCAAAGCGATCGCTCCGATACAGCAGCAGTATCCTTTTTCATATAGCGGCAGGATAACGCCCGATCTTCCCAATCCCTTTATTTATTCATCAGATGAAGGATTTCCGGTGGTTACGGACAATGGTCTCAGGACTGAATTCCTTGCGGGGCACTCTTTGGCGTTCACGGCAGTTTGTCCTTTCGAATATCAAGCGCTGCGTTCTGAGCTTGTTTACTTGACAAAATTGACAGACACCATAGAATGCTCGCCGAGCGAAGCAGCAGCGGCTGCCCGCAGACTCCTAAGACAAGATGGGTTTATCACCAGACAGCTTTTAAGCTCAGTTGATAATGGCGATGCAGTTCCTCGTTATGAAGAAAGAACAACAGGATACGAATATATTATTATTCACGATGCCGCCAAGACTGCCCAATGGCAGCCGTTGAAAGATATCTATACTGAAAAAGGTTATCAGGTCTTGATGAAATCCGTTCAGGATATAACTGCTTCCGTTACCGGTGCCGATACTCAGGAGAAGATCCGCAACTATCTGATCAGCATGTTTCCCGGCAACTCCCTCAGATACGTGCTTCTAGCCGGAGATACGGACGTGATACCTCACAGGGGTTTCACTGTGAATATGGGACAGGGTGGAGAATCTGATTCGGACATCCCTGCCGATATGTATTACAACTGCCTGGATGGTAATTGGAACACAGATAATGACGCAAACTGGGGAGAAATGTATGAATCCGACTTTGCCCCTGAATTCGCCATCGGAAGGATATGCTACAATAATG
>DAOPZE010000079.1:0-11815 GCA_035353255.1 Candidatus Cloacimonadota bacterium | reverse complement strand
CAAAAGGTCATGTTTATCAAGTAAACTTCCTGATGCCTTGTCAAACCTCAACGGGCTTTATGCATAATGTATCAATAACGATCATAATGCCAGTGATAATGAAAAACGTGCTTGACAAAATAACAGCTCATTTAGCTTTGGCATAAATAATTAAGAATCCAAAGAAGAGGTTACAATGCCACAACACAAATCACCCATGAAGAGAATGAAGACCGATGCCAAGCGTCAGGCACGCAATAACTACGTCAAGAAGACCATCAAGACCATGTCCAAGCAGATGCTTGCCGATCAGACTCCTGAAGCTCGTCAGGAACTCCTTTCCAAGCTTTATGCCCAGCTTGATAAGGCTGCCAAAAAGGGCGTTATTCACAGCCGCACCGCTTCCCGTCGCAAATCACGTCTTGCCGATTACGTCAATAAGACCACCAAAGCCTAACAGCCAAATATCAGATACTTTCCGAGGCGGATTGAAACAACCAAAACCAAAGGTTCAGCGGATTCTTTTTGTCAGGATTCTCAGAGGGGTGTTGTTTGCCCATCTGTGGTTTTGGGGGATAATCGCTTTTTTTAGCATAGTCTATAGCTTCGTCAATCCGCCCATAACCCTTTTGATGATCGACAGGTTTGTCGAGAAAGGGTACAAGATCCAGGAGCGTGAATTCATCCCCCTCGAAAAGATACCAAACCGAACGCAGCAGATGATGATCGCGCTCGAGGACGGTAATTACTATAAACACTTCGGCTTTGAATGGTCGATGGTCAAAAAGGCTTATCAGAAGAACGAAGCCTCGGGCAAGATCAAGTTCGGTGGGAGTACGATCTCCAATCAGTTGGCGCGTTCTCTCTTCCTCACGACTCACCGCAATTACCTGCGCAAATACATGGAAGTACAGGCTACGGTTATCATGGAACTGCTGATGAGCAAGCGCAGGATGCTGGAGCTCTATTTTAACTACATCGAATGGGGCAAGGGGATCTATGGGATCGAAACAGCGTCGCTGGTGTATTATGGCACAAGCTGCAGCAACCTCAGCCGTAGCCAGTCGATGAAGCTCATCTCAGTAATAACTAATCCCCTCAAATACACTCCGCATACCTATTACAATTCACCCTCCGCCAATGCACGATACTATATGCTGCAGCGGTATTTTTGATGGATCTGAACGAGAAGTTTCTCTATCATATCTGGGATGCGGGACACCTAAAACACGATCTAAAAACACTCAGCGGCAAGTCACTCAAGATCATTTATCAAGGGCAGTTTAACACCGATAGAGGTCCTGACTTTCGCAATTCAATCATTGAGATCGAGGGCAGTACTTATCGCGGAGATATCGAGATCCATCTCAAGACCAGCGACTGGAACTCGCATAACCACGCGGAGGATAATCATTACAACGGCTTGATCCTGCATATCGTGCTTCAGCATAATCTTACTTCGCCCTATACGATCCTGGAGGATGGCGGACAAGCTGAGATCCTCGAGCTGGGAAACTATCTTAGTGATGATATCGACAAATTGATGAACCTGCATCAGTCAGAACCGGAAGTAGCGATCAACAGCTATTGTGAGTTGCTTTCCGCGGTCGAAACGGATACTCTCATCTCCCTGCTCAACGTCCTTGGTAAGCAGAGATTCCTCAGTAAAGTGAAGAGATTCAACGCAGGGCTCGGGCTTTCCAGCTTTGACCAGATCATCTGGGAAGGGATGATGGAATCCATTGGCTACAACAAGAACAAGATGAACATGCTCCAGCTTGCCCAGAACGTGACCATGGATATGATCAAGGGGTGGATCAATGATGGCGCGGAACTCAATGAGATGATCTCCATCCTGTTGGTGAGCAGCGGGTTGCTGAGCCGGTCAGGTAAATTGCTGGGGCAAGAGCTATGCGAGAGGATCACGAGTACTTATGAGAGGCAGAGATACTTCTATCGAAAGCTTGATCCGGACTGGCAGCTGTTTCGGATCAGACCGGCTAACCATCCACTCTATCGACTGATTCATCTAACCCGTCTGGTTTACGCAACGCCCAATCTTCTGACGGACTTCCTGCTCCGCGAAGAGCTTCTCGCTGAAGAGCCAAAGGCGCTCAAGCGGGGTTTGGCAAAGCTCTTTAACCTACCACCCTGTGAAGCATACGACGATCTTCCCAAGCTGGGAAGCGGAACTTTGAGCACCATGCTCGTTAATATTCTCATCCCTATTCAGTATTTGTATTATCAGAAGATTGGCGATAATCTGATGACAAAGCGCTTGATGAACAGCTATTCTGCTCAGCCCGGATTGGCTGATAATTATATTACCCGATTCATGATGAGCCACCTCAATCCCGGACAGGAAGAGAGGGTCAGCTCCCGTGAGATCTGGCAGCAAGGGCTGATCGAGCTCTATTACCGTCATTGCAGATTCCATCTTTGCCGTGAATGCAAGGAATCCTACCTGCGTCTTGAGGATATGTAGCCATTGCCGGCAGTGCAGAAAGATATTGACATGAAATAGTGACGAACATAGCGTGTGTGCTCGTCTTATGTATTTGCGAAACAGAGCATTGATAGATTTAATGATAAAGTGAGATAAAAATGAACAGATCCCGTATCATCATCCTTAGCCTGGTCATTCTGAGTCTGATCCTGATGGCATCATGCAAAGGCTCGGAGAAAAGGAAACTCCCGGACAAAGCCACTACCGAAGCAATCGTTGAATATGCCACCCTTCCCTCTTTTAAGACACTTCTCCCCCTGATCGATGAAAATTCCACCGGTTCAAGACTTATCACAACGCCGATGGAAGCGACTAAGAACCCGGTCAAGTCCGCTTTCCGTACCGGCGTGTTGACGGCTAATATGCTGATCGCCGAGAAGAGAAATGACATTGCGACTACCAAAATGAGTTCGACGGCACTGGTCAATTCCGATTCCTTCGTTCTGGGAAAAGAGCAGAAGCAGAAGTATCTGGCTCAGCTCTCATCCTATTATCAGACAAATGATTGGGATAAGCTCGGGAAGTCACTCGATCAGCTAAAAAAGAGGATCGAGACAGATGTTTGGGAAAGACAAGACTTTGAAATGTACACGATCACGATCCTGGGTGGTTGGATCGAAGCCACCAGACAGATCTACGGATTGCTCAGTGAGAAAGATAGCACTCAGGCTGTCAAGATCACAACTGAAAATACCTGGAACATGCTCCGGAGCAATATGGATCTCTTTAAGACAAGATCTCTGCTGGACGATCCAGCCATCAAAGAGACCAAGGCGAGAATCAACCAATTGGCAGCGATAGAAACAGCCGCGAAGGGAAACTACAGCATGGATCAGATCAACCAGGCACTGAAGCTTTGCGAATCTATCAAGGCATTGTTTTGATACCATAACCTTATTAACAGGGACGAGGTATGCAAGGATCAAAGATATTAGCCATTTTGCTTTTGTTGTTCGGGGCGTTTAGCAGTCTTACGGCAGGAAATACGACTCTGAACGTTTCCGACGTACCCCACGATGCAGGGGACGCTCTGCTGATAAAGTGGAACTTACCTGCCGCCTATAAGGATCTGACCCTGGCAAAGGCTGATTCAGCCGGAATCTGGCAGGAACTGAACCTTTCCCAGGAACCGGTTGGAGAATTCACTGATACCGATCTGGCACCGAATCAGGAATACAGGTATCGGCTAACAGCCATTAGCTCGTCTGATACAGTCAGCTTCATTAAGAATGGCATACCCACAGAACAGTGGTTCTATCTCAAGAAGCTGTCTTTTCTCATCTTCCTTCTGGTGATCAGCTTTGCCATTCTTTTCTATATCTGGCTGGCAAAACAGGGCAAAGACCTTTTTATCCGCAGGATCAATGGTCTGGACTCCATGGAAGAAGCGATCGGCAGAGCTACGGAAAAAGGTAAGCCGATCCTCTTTGTTCCCGGACTGGCTGATCTGGACGATATTCAAACCATTGCCGCGTTGACGATTCTCAGCCACCTAGCCCGTAAATCCGCAGAGTATGATACCGACCTGATCGTTCCCTGCAGATCATCGATGGTTCTTTCCACCGCCAGGGAGATCGTCAAAGAAGCTTATCAGAGTGCCAATAAAGCTGATTCATACAAAGAACAGAGCGTCTTCTACCTAACGGATGACCAATTCGGTTACGTTGCCGGTATCGATGGTATCATGGTTCGTGAACAACCCGCCGCGAACTTCTTCCTAGGTACCTTCTGGGCAGAATCGCTGATCCTGACAGAGACTGGGTTTGGTACGGGCGCGATCCAGACAGCAGGCACGGCTCAGGCTCATCAACTGCCTTTCTTCATCGTTTCGTGTGATTACACTCTGATCGGGGAAGAGCTTTTCGCAGCCTCTGCCTATCTCTCGAAAGACGCGCAACAGCTTGGCAGCCTCAAGGGACATGACTTTGGAAAACTGCTGATCATTCTGCTGATCCTCATCGGAGTCGTCATGGAAATATCCGGATTGCATTGGTTCACAAACTTCTTTAGCCCAGAGTTGTAAAGGATAACAGATGAAAAAGAATATACCGCTTCTGATCGTGTTGGTTGCCGGATTACTGGTGATCTTCTCCGAATTCATCCCTCACCGTCCTTTTAGCATGATCACTGAGACTCTGGAAAACTGGTTTATGATCATCTCAGGTTTTGCCATGCTGCTAGGACAGATCAGCCTGATCCAGGTCAATAGCGCCAAGGTGCGCAATAAAGACGAGAACTGGGTTTACTATCTGATCGGACTCATCAGCTTCGCGGTGATGCTGATCACCGGCTTACTCTGGGGCATGGACAAGACCGCAGGTATCCTTGGCCACGGAGAAGGGATCAAGACCTGGCTGGGACTCAAACCCTTTGATTATCTTTTCGAAAACGTCTATCAGCACCTCTCAGCGACGATGTTCTCGCTCCTGGCTTTCTTTATCGCTTCCGCCGCATATCGTGCCTTCATCATTCGCAGTTTCGAATCAAATCTTCTGATGATAACGGCAGTGATCGTCATTCTGGGCAGAAGCAGCTTCGGCGCGATGCTCACCGGTTGGCTGCCTGATTCGCTTTCCTGGCTGCATTTACCCAAACTGACAGATTTCATCATGGAGTTCCCGAATTCAGCGGCGCAGAGAGCGATCATGATCAGTGCCGGTTTGGGCGTCATCGGCAGCAGTTTACGCATCATCCTGGGCATCGAGAGATCATATCTGGGGAGTGACGAATGAAGCTGACTCCTCTGGTTGAACGCCGCATTATCTATATTGTGCTCTTCGTAGCGGTTATGCTACCCCTGATCTTCCCTATCGGCTGGAGAACCGAGGTCTCCACGCATGCTCGAATGGCTTACGATCTGATCGATAAAACCCATGCCGGAGAAGTTGTGATCATTTCCTTCGATTACGATCCTTCCACCATGACGGAACTGCATCCTATGGCGCTATCTATGATCGAACACGCATGGTCGAAGGGACAGAAGATCATCGTGACCGCACTCTGGCCTCAGGGTCCTCAGCTTGCGGACGAAGCTTTTGAGCAGATCAAGAAGACCAAGTTCCCGAACAAGGTATATGGCGAGGATTACGTCAATCTGGGCTACAAAGTGGGTGGCATGGTCTCGATCCAAGCGATGGGACGTTCCATGCAGGAAGTCTTCCCTGAAGACAGCTCCGGCCTGAAGTATGAGGATATCCCCATGCTGAAGAACATTACGACTCTGAAGGATGTAGCCTATGTATCCTCTCTTTCCGCCGGTGATCCCGGTATGAAGAACTGGATCATGGGTGCTCATGATATGTTCGGCGTTGCCGTGACCGGAGGAACTACAGCCATCTCGGCTCCCGGCTTTATACCCTATATAAATAGCCAGAAACAGCTTGTTGGGCTTCTGGGCGGGCTCAAAGCAGCTTCTGAATATGAAAGCCTGATGGGAGTCGTCGGACCAGCCTCGGTCAAGATGGATGCCCAGTCCGTAGCGCACTTGCTAATCCTTGTTTTTATCGCCATAGGCAATATCAAAGTTCTGGTTGCCAAGCGTAAGAAATCACAACAGGAACAGGAGGTCACCAATGGCTGAGTTCATGAGAGTATTCGGTCTCTACCTTGGCGCGTTCTTCACATTCTGCATCTTCAGCTTTCTCTACAAGGATAATCCCTTCTACAAACTCGCGGAGCAGATCTTTGTCGGCATCTCAGCAGCTTATTGGCTGATCTATATTATATACAACACCCTGATGCCCAATCTTTTCGATAAGCTGATCAATGATTTTTCTGGAAATGCTATTCTCCTGATCCCGGCTGCTCTGGGAATCATGATGCTGATGCGGATTCATCCCAAAACCGCCTGGATCAGCCGCTATCCCCTGGCATTGGTGATCGGAACTTCTGCCGCGATCAGCATGCTTCGTTATACCAAGAGTGATCTGTTGCAACAGGTTTCCGCAACAATGATCAATCCTATCGTTCCCGGATCAGTCATCGAAACGGTTGGACGCTTTCTGCTGATCATTGGCACGATATGCGGAATATACTTCTTTTATTTCAGTAAGAAACAGGAGGGCGTCTATGCCGTTCCCTCCAAGATAGGTATTTGGTTCCTCATGATGAGTTTCGGCGCGTCCTTCGGTTATACCGTCATGGCGCGTGTGTCTCTCCTGATCGGCAGGCTGGAATTCCTGCTCAAAGACTGGCTCCATATAATTCAATAGACGAGGTTACAATGAATCAACTTCATACAAGATTTATAGAAGTCGCCAAAAAGTTCCCTTCCAGGATCGCCGTGATCGATAAAGCTACCAACAGCGACTACACCTATGGTAAGATGCTGATCGCATCCTTCATCCTGAAAGAGCACACTGCCAAGTTTCCCGGTAAATACCTCGGCGTCATGCTCCCCACCTCCGCGGGAGCGATGCTGACTGTCCTGGGAACGCTCATGAGCGGTAAGATCCCCGTGATGATCAACTATGCCACCGGTGCGATCGATAACTGCTGGTACGCTCGTAAAAAATGCAACTTCAAGACGATCATCACCAGCAAGAAACTCATGGACAAACTGAATCTTGAACCGATCGATCACATGATCTATGTGGAAGATATCCTCGCTAAGGTGACGTTGGTCGCTAAACTCAAAGCTGCCCTAACCACCAAACTTCCGGCGATATTCCTCAGCAAACTGGTTTACAATGGTCCTGCAACCGACACATCCGTGATCCTCTTCACCAGTGGCAGTGAAAAGGAACCCAAAGCTGTTCAACTCACTCACCGTAACATCCTGCAGAACGTTGATGCTGTTCCCCAGCTTGTTCATCTGGATGAGAATGACGTTTTCCTTTCGATCCTGCCCCTGTTCCATGTGTTTGGCCTCACTGTCCAGTTTTGGCTTCCGCTCATGCTGGGTTCATCGATGGTGACCTACCCCAATCCTTTGGAGTATAAAACCGTGAGCGATCTTGCCCGTCAGTACAAAGTCACATTCATGGCTGCTACGCCGTCATTTTTCCATGGCTATCTGCTGAAATCAGAACCGGGCGACTTCAGTTCCGTCAGATTCGCCATTGCGGGCGCGGATAAACTTCCTGAGAAGATCTATGACGGCTTCATGAAAAAGCACAATATCCCGATCTTCGAAGGCTACGGTACGACTGAGACCAGTCCGGTGATATCTTCCAACTACACCGGTGTCGAACGCCCAGGCAGCATCGGCAAGCCTATCCCCGGAGTTCAGGTCAAGATAGTCGATATCCACACAGACAAAACCCTCGGACCAAATCAGGAAGGAAAGATATTTATCAAGGGCGATAACGTCATGGAAGGCTATCTGGGCGACCTCGAAGAGACCGCGCTGCATATCCGCAACGGCTGGTATGACACCGGAGACATCGGCTTGATCGATGATGACGGATTCCTCTGGCACAAGGGACGCCTCAAACGCTTCGTCAAAGTCGGCGGGGAGATGATCTCGCTCGTAAAGGTAGAAACCGCGCTATCCGAGCTTCTTCCCGAAGACGTCATCTGCTGCGTCGTGGATATCCCCAATACCATCAAAGGCTCCGAAGTGGTAGCCGCAGTTGCGACGGGAGACTTTGACAAACGAGCCATCCTCAAAGAACTGAAGAGAGTACTTCCGGCAATCGCCATACCCAAAGAATTCTTCGTGATCGAAGATCTGCCCATGATGTCCAGCGGGAAGGTCAATTTCAGAGAAGTAGAGAAGATCTGCCGTGAGCGCAGCTCGAAGAACGGAGACTGAGCCCCGGCATGCAGCTCGATCAGATCTACTCAAAGCTACCTGAGATCATTCCTGGGGTACTGGCTCAGATATCTGAAATAGCCAGGTGTATCCATTGTTTCGGCTGGGCTGAAGCCAATTCGGGCAACCTCTCGGTCAATATCACCGATGAGCTGATCGCTTCCGGCTTGATCGCCTCTCCAGACGATGAACGCTACTTCCTCGTCTCAGGTACAGGTACACGCTATCGGCAGATGCAGTATGACGCACTTTCCTGTCTGATCCTGATACGCGTGACGGCATTAGCAGAAGAAATGTATCCCGAAAACTGCCGTCCCACTTCCGAATGGATATCGCACATCTCCCTCCAGAACCACTTTCACTGCCACAAACTTAAGCACAAGGTCATCATCCATGCACACGCGACCGAGGCTATCGCTTTCTCGAACAACCCTTTGTACGGTAGTGGGGATTATCTCCAAAGTGAACTTTTCCGTGTCCTACCGGAATTGAAGTTCTATCTGCCCGAGGGGATCGGTATGTGCGGATATTATGAGCCGGGATCGACTGAGCTTTGTGACGCGACTCTCTCTTGTATAGGCAACAAGAAAGCCATGATCTGGCAGAAACACGGAGTTCTTGGGTTTGGCAAGACTATCGATGAGGCGTTCGATTACCTCGAACTCGTGAATAAAGCTACCAAGGTTTGGATCACGATCAACAGCTACAGCTGATCATTCTCAAGGAGAAATAAAAAAAGGGGGCGGGGAGCCCCCTGTGTGTGTGTTGAGGTATGTGTCGAAGTTATTGAAACTCTTCGCAGTGCCAGACGCCACCCCGGATGAACTTCAAAGGGCAAATATCACGTCTCTGGCATTGTTCACAAAGACCGCTTAAAATCTCCGCTTCTTCCTCGTCCTGGATCATCCCGATCGTAGTAAAAGTCAGCTCAGGCGCTTCATCTGCCGAGGCTAGGTATTCCTCGCATTCGAAAACGAAGCCTGAACGTTCGCAGAGAGAGCAATTCTGCCTGTTCTCACAGTAAGCACAGAGACCGGATTTATTGAACGCCCGGTCCAGATCTTCTATCGGGACATAACCCCGAAGATCAACTTTTCTGAGTACTGTTCTGGCTGCCATTATTCTATCGAACCTCTATACTTTGGTCTTGTGACGTCTCTGTATAGTGCACTATCCGTGCCAATTCCCGATCATGTCTGATTATCTGTGATAACTATCAACCTTATCTTATACTTAACTATTCTCCTTCTCTGCTTTCAACCGGATACATTTCGCTTAAAATGTAGGGATTATCTACCCACTGGGTATTTATTCCCCATGCGCACCAAATCTTAGCACTTGACGGATATTGGCACTTGCTAAAAATGTAAGTAAAACAATATACGAGGAACTTATGGCTGAAATTAAGGAATTAAACACCCCTGCCACGGACGAACGCCCAGCGGTTTCGAATTTTATCAGAAACATCATAGATAAAGATCTGGAAAGCGGAAAGCACACCAAGATCGTCACCAGATTTCCGCCCGAACCAAATGGCTATCTGCACATCGGGCACACCAAGTCTATCTGCTTGAATTTTGGCATAGCCAGGGACTATGAAGGCGTTTGCCACCTGCGTTTTGACGATACGAATCCCGACGCTGAGGATGTCGAATACGTCGATTCCATCATGGCGGACATCAAGTGGTTGGGCTGGGATTGGAAAGACAAGCTTTTTTATGCGTCAGACTATTACGAAAAGCTCTATGAATTCGCTGAACTCCTGATCAGAGACGGAAAAGCCTTCGTTTGCGATCTCTCTCCCGAAGAAATGAACAAGATGCGCGGAACTCTCACCCAAGCCGGAACCGAAAGCCCCTGGCGCAACCGTAGCATCGATGAGAATCTTGACCTCTTTCGCAGGATGAGAGCAGGTGAATTTGATGAAGGCAAGAAAACCCTGCGTGCCAAGATCGACATGAGCTCCGGCAATATCAACATGCGCGACCCCGTCATCTACCGCATCAAGAAGGTTCATCATCACCGCACAGGTGACAAATGGTGCATCTACCCCATGTATGACTACACGCATTGCATTTCAGACGCACTGGAAGGCATCACCCACAGCATCTGCACCCTTGAGTTTGAAGACCATCGTCCCCTCTATGACTGGTTCCTCGATCAACTGCCCGTGCCCTGCCATCCCCGTCAGATCGAATTCGCCCGCCTCAATCTCACCTACACGGTGATGAGCAAACGCCTGCTTCTGACTCTGGTCAAAGACAAGCACGTCAAGGGCTGGGACGATCCCCGCATGCCAACCGTCGCCGGTATGAGACGCCGTGGCTTCCCCGCTGCCGCATTAAGAGAGTTCTCAGAACGTATCGGAGTCGCCAAGGCAAGCTCGATCGTAGATTTCGAACTGCTCCAATTCTGCGTGCGTGAGGAATTGAACAAGGTAGCAAAGCGGGTCATGGCAGTGATCGATCCCTTAAAGGTGACTATCGAAAACTATCCTGAAGGCAAGACAGAATACCTCGAAGCGCAGAACAATCCTGAGAATGAAGCTGCCGGAACCCGCATGGTTCCCTTTGGCAGGGTTCTCTATATCGAACGTGACGACTTCCTTTCCGAACCGCCGAAAGGCTGGTTCCGCCTGGCTCCGGGCACAGAAGTTCGGCTCAAACACGCTTATTACATCAAGTGTAAAGAAGTGATCACCGCTCCGGATGGAAAGGTCACAGAACTGATCTGTACTTATGATCCCAGCTCCAAAGGTGGCTGGAGCGAAGACGGCAGAAAGGTCAAAGGTACCTTGCACTGGGTCAGCGCGGAACATGCCAAACCGGTCGAGACCAGGATCTACGAGCAGCTTTTCACGGTGCCCGATCCCATGTCCACGGAAGAAGGAAAGACCTTCCTCGACTACCTCAACCATGATTCCCTGAAGGTCGTCACTGCCTGGGGTGAACCGTCCTTGTATGAGGCAAAACCCGGCGAGAATTTCCAGTTCCTGCGCCTTGGCTATTTCTCCTGTGACCCTGATACCACCGCAGAAAAACCTGTGTTCAACCGTGTCGTCCCCCTCAAGGACAGCTGGCAAAAGCAAGATAAGAAGAAGTAATACTTCTAAAACATATACGCGATCTGAGTCATCCCGAGCAAGCTTGGGATGACTTTTTTTATCTGCTGCGGAACGACTCTCGCATAGCTCCCCTTTTCCGAATGCTAGTTCGTTTCTCCTGATAACGGAGCAATAAGCGAGCGGGACTCCTTTATCGCTCAATGATCTGCCAAGCAGACCAACTTCCCGGAATAGGACAGCATCTAGAACCGCATTGGTTTCCATATGTCCAAATCCAAGTCCTCCGGAATAGTCATCCAGCAGTCATCCAAGAAAACCCGCGTCAGCCTCAGGCATTCCCCGCGTGATCCCGGCGTGCTCATACGGGATTCACGCGGGAATCACACGATCTTCACGCGTCATTACTTTAGAGAGGATGAGTTGAATCCGGCATAGATTTTGGGGACTAAACGGGCAAATCGAAAAAAAGTATGGGTTTTCTGCACAAATTCCCTGTTTTTCTGCTCCATAT
>DAOPZE010000078.1:0-12136 GCA_035353255.1 Candidatus Cloacimonadota bacterium | reverse complement strand
CGCTCCTTTGCGGGAATCCTGCTACCTTGGTATCAAGGGACTATTGGGCTTCAACAACACCCTGGCTTTTATCAAAGCCGGAGACCGGGAGCAGTGGATCTATCATAGCAGAATGAAGAGTGTAAACTCGTCTGTATCTTTTAGCTTGACATAAAAACCACACATAAGAAAATGGCGAGAGTAGAGGAATTGGTAGTTATACCGTTCCGATGATTGATATTAAACCGCTACGGCGGAATGGAATAGCTACAGGGTTAGCTATTTTTTTTGATAAACACTTGGTATGAAAAACAGGGGAAACAATGGAGTATTACAGAGTTCAAATGGAAGAACTGGCAAAGAAGATCTGTGCTGAGATGCATCTCGCGCTGTATGACATCGACGAGAAGCTCAGCAACAAAGGGCGAATCTATACGATCTATCTGACGAAGATCGGTGGAGTCACCCTGGATGAGTGCGCCAAGTTCAGCCGTACCCTCTCTGAACTTCTGGATGAGCTGGATATAATTCCGGACCGTTATTTCCTCGAGGTTTCATCTCCCGGGATCGAGAGACCACTTAAGCTGAAGAGTCACTACGTCAGCGCGATCAATGAAAAGATCGTGATCCAATGGAATCAGGATGAGGTCAAACGCTCCACAATGGGAACGCTTTTGGAAGTCAATCAGGACTACATTCTGGTGGATGACCGGGGTGAGAACCTGGAGATCCCTTTCAAATCAATAACCCGGGCAAAGACGATCTTCGTCGGTACCCTAGAGGAAAGAGGTTAAAATGAGCACCAATATTATTGATGCGGTCATTAAGCTGGCATCCATCAAACAGCTTGATAAGGATGTGATCCAAGAGATCATCGTGGAGTCGATCACCAGTACACTCAGCAAGAAACTGCTTCCCGAGAACGAACTGGAAGTGTGTTTTGATCCCGCACTGGGTTCGATCAAGGTCAATTTCCTCTGCAAAGTCGTGGAACTGAGCACCGAGCTGGGAGAGATATCCATCGAAGACGCCCGGGAGAATTACGACACACACGCTGTGCTGGATCAATATATCAGGCGTAGCCTCGTTCTCAGCGAGTTTGAGCCCAAGCTCGTCAAGGTCGTGCAGAAGAATATCTCGGATCGTATCCGCCATCTGGAAGACGAGAAGATCCAAAATGACTTCACCAAACAAAAGAACACTATCGTCACGGGGAGAGTCAAATCCGTCGATGAGCTGCGTGGTTACAGCGTGGATATCGGATTCTCGGATGCCCTGTTGCCCGTCGATGAGCAGATAGAAAATGAGTTTTACCGCGTTGGCGATATCATCAGAGCCTACGCGATCGGTATCCGTACCAGGGAATCCGGTTCTGTGGTCGTGCTTAGCCGGACGAATCCGGAATTCGTCAAGAAGCTCTTTGAAGCGGAGATCCCTGAGATATTTAACCAGCAGATCGCCATCCGCAAGATCGTACGCGAACCCGGTATCAGAACCAAGGTCGAGCTGGAATCGCTGGATGGAAAGACTGATCCGATCATGGCTTGCATCGGACCCAAGGGAACCCGTATTGATTCGATCCGTAAAGAACTTCACGGTGAGCAGATCGATATCGTGGTCTTTAGCGACGACCTCGAAGAGATGATCAAGAATGCCCTCGGAATCGAAGGCGTGATCGGTGTCATCATCGAGCGCAACCGAGCCGCGAGCGTCATCGTCGAAGAAGCGGACAAAGTCACCGCCATCGGTAAGCAAGGCAAGAACGTCAAGCTTGCCGCCAAGCTGACCGGGCTGAAGATCGATATTTATACTCAGGCAGAATTTGACGAGAAGAAAGCCAAGGAACGCCGGACGATCAGTCATATTACGGAACTGGACGGAGTCACAGCCAAGATCGCGGAGATCCTGCGCAACGCCGGCTACACCTCGGTTCAGGATATCTTCGCGGCATCCCTGGAAGAGCTTACCAATCTGGAAGGATTGGGGCAGAAAACCGCTGAACGGCTCAAGGAAGCCTCGAAGTTCTTCTAAAGAAATATGCCAAATCGGAATAGCCATGCAGATCACATACCTTTCAGAACTTGCGTCATTTGCAGACGCAAGGCTGAACAGAAGTCTCTCTGGAGCATTAGGTTGCTGCCTCAGGGACTGGTGATCGACCTCAAGCGTGAGCTCTCCGGCAGAAAATGCTACGTTTGCCCGGAAAGCGATTGCCTAAGCGGGCTGGAAAGATGGCAAAAGAAATATTCAAAGAAATATCAAGCGTCTGTCACGATCAGGGAGATTCACGATGGAAATCACTGATAAGATATTGAATCTTATGCAGTTTGCCCGGAAAGCCGGAAAGCTCGTCTGCGGGATCGAAGCAACGATCCGCGGGCTTGGGCGTGGGCATATCCATATACTGATCGCCGCTGCTGACACTTCTGAAAATACGATTAAGAAACTCAGCCATGCACTGGTTGAGCAAGATTCCAAGGTGAAATTGATCCGCTTTGGAAAAACTGAAGAATTGAGCCAGGCACTCGGAATACCCTACACCGCAATATATGGAGTGGCAGACAAGAATTTCGCCGCCAAGATCACCGAGTATTGGACGTCGAATGAATGATGGAGGAACCGTGCAAATACGTGTTCATGAATTAGCCAAAGAACTTAAGATCAGTACCTTGGCGTTGAAGAAACACCTCACCGATCTGGGAGTTATCACCAAAAGCCATATGAGCTTCATCGAAGGCGAAGTCGCCGATAAGATCAGAAGCAAATATAACGAACAGATCGATGCCGAAAAGAAAGCGGAAAAAGACCGGAAACGACTTGTGGAAATGAAGCAGGCTGCCAAGAGACATGAGGCGGAACCACAAGTTGTCGCCCCAGCCCCGCAAACAGAAGAGCAGATCGTAGAACCCACCCCTGAGCCCGTCATAGTCGAGGAGATCATCCCCGAAGCCGAGACGCCTCAGATCGAAGAACCGGCGCCCACTCCGGTGCCAGTCCAGGTTTCCGCTCCCACACCGGCTCCTACTATCGCTCTACGTCCCGAGACACGGACAAATGTGCCCTCCAGACCTTATGAACCAAGACCTTCGCAAGGATATCAACGTCCCGGTCAAAGCAGCGGCGGACGTCCTGATTATAATCGCCAGAAACTAGGAGACAGAAGACCTTCAGGTCCTCCCTCAACGGTCAAGAAAGCGATTCCGGATACTCCAGTGCCAACCGCCAAAGAGCTGGAGGAGAAACAATTCGGCAAAGCCAAGGTCAGCCATGAAGAGCTTGGGGACAAGAGCAAGCATAAAAAAGCGTTGATCAGCAGCACAAAAAAGACCAAGGTCAAGGTTCCGGTCGCATCCGAAGCCGATGAAGCCCAGATCACCCGCAACATTAAAAAGACACTGCAGAAATCCGGTAAACGGAAAAAGTATCATAGAGAAGCTCAGTCAGTGGCGGAATCGACCGGTAACGAGATCGTTATCCGCGAATACACCTCCGTCAGCGAACTTGCCAAGATCATGAACGTTTCTCCCTCGGAGATCATCTCAAAGTTCTTCGCCATGGGTCAGTTGGTCACGATCAATCAACGTCTGGATAAAGACTCGCTGGAAATGATCTGTGATGAATTCAAGGTCGAATTCAGATTTGAAGATGAATACGGCGCTGATATCCTCGATCGGGAACGTGAGAACTATGATGATGCCCCGGAGCTGGTCAGACCTCCTGTGGTGACCATCATGGGACACGTCGATCACGGTAAAACCTCTATTCTGGACTATATCCGCAACACGCACGTCGTCGCCGGAGAAAGCGGTGGGATCACTCAACACATCGGCGCCTATCAGATCGAGATAAACAAGCATAAGATAACTTTCCTGGATACCCCCGGTCATGAAGCTTTCACAGCGATGAGAGCGCGTGGAGCTAACGTCACGGATATCGCCGTGATCGTCGTGGCCGCCACAGAGGGTGTCAAACCACAGACTCGTGAAGCAATTGACCACGCCAAAGCGGCGGGAGTCTCCCTGATCTTAGCCATCAATAAAGTCGATCTGCCGGATGCCAACGTAGACCGGGTCATCGCTCAACTCCTGGAGCTCGGGGTTTATCTCGAGCAGTACGGTGGGGAAGTACCCTGGACCAAGACCTCGTCCGTGACCGGTGAAGGTATCCTGAATCTGATCGAACTGATCCTTCTGAACGCGGAAATGCTGGAGCTCACAGCTCAGACCGAAGTTCCCGCGCAGGCAGTCGTCATCGAATCCCAGAAAGATCCCCGCATGGGAGCAGTAGCCACGATCCTGGTTCAGGAAGGAACCTTGCGCAGAGGCGATATCGTTGTCTGTGGTGCCACTCATGGTCGTATCCGCAAGATGGAGAACGAACGCGGACAGGATATCAAAGAACTCCTGCCTTCCGACGTTGCCAGAATATATGGTCTTTCGGACACTCCCAAAGCAGGCGACGTGCTGAATCAGGTCGACACCGAAAAGATCGCCAGATCGATCAGCTCCGAACGTCAGCAGATCCGCCTCGAACGTGAGAAGTATCAGAATAAATCTTCACTGCAAAACATCTTTGCCAGGATCAAAGAAGAAAAGATAAATGAACTCAAAGTAATCCTCAAGACGGATACGGACGGCTCCTCGGAAGCCTTGGCAGACGCTTTCTCCAAGCTCGCAAACGATGAGGTCGCGGTTAACATCATCCACAAGAGCGTGGGTGGTATCACAGAAGCTGACGTAAGTCTCGCTTCCGCTTCCGACGCCATCATCATCGGTTTCCACGTCCGCGCTTCGCAACAAGCCCGCAAGATGGCTGAGGATGAAAATGTCGAGATCAAGATATATCAGGTCATCTATGACGCTTTGGATGATATCCATGACGCTCTGGAAGGGATGCTGGCACCTGAATTTGGTGAGACTGTCATCGGTAGCGCCACGATCAAACAGGTCTTCAAGATCAAGAAAATCGGTACCATCGCCGGCTGTCAGGTTGACAGAGGCGTGATCCAGCGTAACTGCAAAGTGCGTCTCTATCGCAATGACGTCCTGATCACCGAAGATGATCTCTCTTCGCTCAAGCACTATTCCGATGACGTCAAAGAAGTCAAGGCGGGAACGGATTGCGGTCTTTCTCTCGCCAAGTTCACGGACATCAAGGAAGGTGACGTTCTTGAGTGCTACGTCATCCAGGAGATAGCCAAGAAACTCTGATGAAATCATATCGTATTCCCCGACTCCAAGAAGAACTGAAGAAGATCTTCAACATAGCGCTTAGCCAGAAGCTGAACAACCCGAAGTTGCAATGGGTGACCATCACTGAGGTTGTACTCTCCAAAGATCTGCGCTATGCCAAGCTGTATTTCTCGCATTATAGCAATCCCCTCAGCCATAGAACTATCCTGGAGCTATTAGTCAAGAGCTCCGGTTTCCTAAAAAAACAAATTGCAGGAGCACAACTTATGAGAACTATTCCGGAATTGTCCTTCTTTTACGATGAGACAGAAGAGAAAGCCGCGAGAGTGGACACTCTGCTGGCATCACTGAAAGATAAATACGACGATGATAATGATGATTATGATCCGGATATCGATATCGATGATTATCTTGATGATGACGAGGATTACGTCGATCTCGAAGAAGATGAAGAAGATTACGAAGACTTCGACTTTGATGATGACGAAGATGAGGATGAATAATCCTTGCGTCCGATCCAACAACTATATAAATCGTCGGGTTCCGGCGATTTTTTAGCATAATGACGAAGCTTACAGAACTACGGGATCAGATCTGTAACCTGGCAGAAAGCGAGAATAGCCTCGCTATCCTCAGTCACAGTAACCCTGACGGCGATGGCTTCTGTGCTTCTTTAGCGCTTCAGAAACTGCTCCGCCACTGGGGTAAGGCATCTGTCATCGTGGTCGATAACCTCGAACTCTCAAGCTACGCGCATCTGATGAGTGACGCTGACCTCGAGATCTACTCCGCTGAAAGTTCTTACTCAGATCTGATCATCCTCGATTGTAACAGCCTCGACCGTTTAGGAGCCCGTGAAGCTCTCGTTACTAAAGCAAGCAGGATCGTGCTGATCGACCATCATCTGGTCGAGCACCGGCTGATCCCTTCTAACTTCAGCTTGATCGAACCTGCCTTTGTTTCTGTCGGCGCGATCATTTTTCGTGCTCTCTATGATGATATCAGCATAATACCTGACGCTATTCGGATCGATATCGTCAATAGCCTGTATACGACTATCCTCAACGATACTAACAATTTCACCAATGCCAACACCAATTCCGAGGTGTTCGAAACTTCAGGCATGATGTGCAAGCTTGGCATCAACCCTTCCAGGCTTTACAAAGACTATTTTCTCAATCAGTCACCGGAAGAGATGCGATATACGGGAGAAGTACTCTCCACGATCGAGCTTGCTCTAAACCGGAAGATCCTCATCATGCATTCGACTCTGGAAATGCTGAACCGCAACGGACTCAAACCTGATGACGTCATGAATATCACACGCTTCGTGCAAGGAGTGCGTGGACTCGAAGCGATCGTCTATCTGCGTGAGGAAAGCGATAAGCTGTTCAAGATCAGTCTGCGTTCTCCTCATTTGGATGTGAACAAGATCGCCACCACTTTTGGAGGAGGCGGACACCGCAGCGCTTCCGGAGCGCATGCTCGCGGAACTATGGAAGATATCAAACAGCACCTTCTGTCTCTCTTTGAAGAGGCATTACGGGAAATAGAGCAGAATGCCTGAACAAACGGGATTTCTCCTGGTAGACAAACCTGTCGGGATCACCTCATTCGACGTTATCTATCGCTTGCGAAAGGTCACCGGCATCCGCAGGATCGGGCACACAGGTACTCTCGATCCCTTTGCAACGGGGCTTTTAGTAGTATGTCTGGGTAAGTTCACCCGTCTCGCGCAATTCATCGAGGCAGAGAACAAGACCTACGAAGCTGAGATCACCCTCGGGACGCAAACAGATACCGCAGACCTTACAGGAGCCGTTATTCAATCTTTACCACTTCCTGATATCCTTCCTGATCTTGAAAAGCTGATCAGTGCAGTGCTTGCACTCGAATCCCTGCCTGTTCCTGCATATTCGGCGATCAAACTGGATGGACGCAGAGCCTATGACTATGCCAGAAAAGGCGAAAACCCGCAGATGCCAGCCCGAAGAGTACGTATCGAAGCCTTTGAGCTGCTTGAGTACTCTCCCGAAAAGATCAGCTATCGTTGCACAGTCTCCAAAGGCACCTATATCCGCAGCCTGAGCGAGTGGATCGCTTCAAGGCTCGGTACTTGCGGTCATACTAGCAAACTGCGCCGTACCGCGATCGGTAAGAGTAAGGTCGATTCAGCTTTCACGCTTGATCATCTGGAACAGAACTGGACTCCTGAGCTTCTGTCTCAAACGCCTAACCTGCTAGCCTCACTCCCACAACTGGTTCTTACCGCTGAGGATATTACTCTCCTGAATCATGGCAGAACCATCCCCTCCGCAGGCTTGGACTCTGAAACGATCCTGGTCCTCTCCCCCACCCAACAGATCATTGGTATTGCCAGTCGCAAGGAAAACGTGCTGACACCCAGGATAAATCTCTAGATATGCGTAAGATAATCACCATCGGCAACTTTGACGGGATCCATCTTGGACACCGCAAACTCCTGCAGATCATGCTTGATGAATCGCATTCCAGAGCTCTCCAATCTGTGGTGATCACATATCGCAATCATCCTGCCTACACGCTTTATCATCCATCGCATCCGCTTCTGATCATGCCCATCGAGACCAAGATCAAGCAGCTTCGGTGTATGGGTATCGACCAGATCGAAGTACTGGATTTCACCCCGGAATTCGCATCCAGAAGCGCGGTTGACTTCCTCAGGTATTATCTGATCCCCGTGTTCCACCCCAGTGTTATCGTCGTTGGCTTCGATTCCCATTTTGGCAAAGCCAGAGAGGGGGACTACCAGTTCCTGCGCCAATACGCGGATGAATACGGCTACGAACTCATCTACGTCGAACCTGTACTGCATGAAGGATCACCCGTCAGCAGCAGCATGATCCGGAATCTCCTGCACCGGGCAAAGATCACCGAAGCTAATTCTCTTCTGGCATCTCCATTCACCTTGAGAGGCAAGGTCGTCTCCGGCAAAGGCTGGGGTAGAGACCTCGGCTTCCCGACCGCGAATATCGAACCTGAAGACCCCCTGCAGCTAGTTCCTGGCAAAGGTATCTATCTGAGCAAGGTTCATCTTCCCGAAGGCACATTTTATGGATTGACAAATATCGGCACCAGTCCAACCTTGAAAATGGACGGAGTCGTCCAGATAGAAACGTATATAATTGATTTTAGCGGAGATATTTACGGCTTGACCATCGAAGTCGGATTGATCTCCTATTTACGGAATGAGTTGATTTTCCAAAGTAAGGAAGAATTGATCGAAGCAATGCGGAACGATCTCGCTCAGGCGAAAAGGATCATAGGAAACCTCTCATGAGAAAATACGTAATCACATTCATGATGCTGATAAGCCTCTCTCTCGTTTTCAGCCTGGATTTCGTTCCTGGCACGCACCTCGAGACGATCAATCCCTCCCGTGAATACAGCTTCGGCTACCATAACGGCACAGACGATTTTCACTGGTTCGGAAGCTCGCAATGGGCAGTTCGATACGATTTCAGAGCAGAATACCCCAGCATCGGCTATTCCAGGTTTTCTCTTACCGGAGCCTCAGTCTATTTTCCGGTGACCGGAGATAGCGTCACGGTCGAACTCTTCACCGAAGCCTATGGACAGCCGCAGCAGAGGATAGCCAGAGTCCGCACTCTCATCGATCAGAACAATATGACCTTCAGTTTTTCTTCGATCCAGACGGAGATCATCTGGCTGGTATTAACATACAATACAGCATATCAGGGTCCTTACGTCTCCGCTTCTCTGGGAGGAGGAACCCACAGCTACTATTTGAACAACAATGTCACGACTCCCTACTTTCAGAGTATGTCCGATGCCGGGTTCCACTGCGAATTCCTCATGAGCGTGACCGGAAACTTCCTGATCAATTCTGACGACCTCGAACTGGTCGATCTGGAGCTTCAGGGAGATCTGGTGCCTGATTCGACCGTCGCCCCTGTTTTTACTATTTATAACCACAGCAACATCACCATCGCCAACGCTCAGATCGAATTCACTGTGACAACACCTACCGGAACAGATTTTACGCATCAGGCTGTCATTCCTCTGGCAGAACCGATCTTACCGCTGAGCCAATACATTCTGGACACAAATCAGGAGCTATACCTTAGCCAGAAATTCAGGCTGTTCAATGAACCATCGCAGGTCAAGCTTCGCGCTGTGCTTACGAGTTCGGACGCCGTCACAGATACCCTTTTTAACAATAGCATCGTAAAATACTACAGCATCTTCCGGAATACCTTGCCCTGCCTTGTGGCGGAGAACTTCCAGCGCAACACCGAAACACTGCAGATAGCCGGTCTTCAGGGTTATTCCGGAACCCCTGAACTGCATCGGCTCCAGTATTTCCCTATTCTTTCAGACAGTCTTTCCAGCATAGGCGCGGTCACTCGCTATTCGTGGTATTCTCTCTTTTCGACGCCTGTGACCATCATCGACGGCAAGCACCGGATCAATGGTCTGACCTCGGATTATCAGACTAACTTCTCGGAGATCCTGACCCCTCTGCAAACGAAGAAGACCTTCATCAGCAATGGCACCTGCACTCTGACTCTACCAACCCAGGGTGAGAATCTCAGCATCAAGATCGAACTGACAAATGAATCCACGCATCTTTTTAACAGTAGCACGGAACCAAACCTGCCGGGATCTTCACGACTATTCGTCGCCTTTTTTAAGCGCACGTTCTTCGATGGCACTCCGCTATATGTGTTTAACCGTTGGATAGCCTACGGAGATACCATCAATGCCAATCTCTTTTACGGACAGACCAGCACGAAAGATTACAGCACTTCGCTCAGCAACATAGATCTCAACGATCTGGCACAGAATTACCGGCTCTACTATTGGATCCAGAAGGCTGATGCGGGAGAAATACTCTACGCGAACTACAAGGACTTTTCATCCCAGATGGCAGGAGATGATCCCATCGCCGTTCCAATGGTCATCCGAGCCTATCCCAATCCTCTTTCCGGTAAAGAGTTACATCTCGAACTTAGCAGATCTGATATTGCCCTGGCTAAACTCACGATCTATAACCTGCGCGGTCAGCTTATCTGGTCCAGCGGAACCATCCGGAAAGACCAGCTGGATACGATATCATCACTACCAGCAAAGCTCTTCCCCGGCAACGGCATCTACCTCGCTCGTCTTGATTATCGGGACAACCGAGGCAGTTCTGGCACTCAAACTATCAAAATAAGCTATATAAAGTGATATAATATGGAAAACCACACCAACGTCAATGACCTCAGCCAACTGGTGGGTCAGGAACTCATCGACTTCTATCTCGTCATGGAAAAAGAACTCCGTGACGGTAAAAACGACCAATACTTGCGCTTAAGACTCCGAGACCGGAGCGGCACCATCAGCGGAAACGTCTGGAAAGACGCTAAGAAAGAAGCGGAGAACTTCGATATCGGCGACGTGATCAAGATCAAAGCCGCTGTCGTCAGCTACAAGGGTCAGATCCAGCTGAACATCACCAAGACTCGCTTTGCCGATCACTCCGAATATGACATCAACGACTTTCTCACCACGAGTAAGCGTAATCCCGAAGAGATGGCGACCGAGCTGTTTAGCCTCATCGATGGTCTGAACGATCCTTTCCTGCAGAAACTCCTGCGCTCCATCTTCGATGACAAGGATTTCTTTGCCCGCTACCTGAATGCTCCGGCTGCCAAATCCTGGCACCATAACTACATGCACGGACTCCTCGAGCATACTCTCTCCGTCGCGCGGATCTGTGATTTCGCCTCTGGGATGTATCCCGTCAATCGCGACCTGCTGCTCAGCGGCGCAATGCTGCATGACGTTGCCAAAGTCCTCGAGTATGAAAGCTCCACAGCCATAGAATTCACGGATATGGGCAGACTCATCGGGCATCTCAGCCTTTCGGATCAACTCGTCTGTGAACACGCTAAGCGCATCATCGGCTTTCCTGATGAACTACTTTTGAACCTGCGTCACCTGATCCTCTCACATCATGGGGAATACGAAAAAGCTTCCGTGCGCCTTCCTCAAACCCTCGAAGCGATCGTTCTGCATCTCTGTGACAACCTGGACGCCCAAAGCACGGGAGTCACCCAGTTGATCGAAGCTGCACCGCCAAATGCCGTCTGGAGCGAATTCGACAAGCTGAATAATCGTTACTACCGCATCTATCGTCCCGTTCAATAATGTTCAAGGTCTCTGTCCTCGCCAGTGGCAGTAAGGGAAACTGCCTGATCGTCCGTAGCCGTGAACACGCCGTCATCCTCGACGCGGGCATCCCGCTCAAACGCATCTTCGGTGCTCTGGAACGGCTCTCTATCGACCGCTCCCTGATCCGTGGCATCCTCGTAAGTCATGAGCATTCCGATCACACCGGCAGCGTTGGCGCGCTTTCCCGCAATCTCAAGATACCGGTCTTTATCACCCGTGACACTCTGATGTGCGCCTCCAACAAGCTTGGCAATCTTTACGACCGCTTCTGGATCATGAAGAACGGTGAGTCATTCGAACTGGGAGACATTCTCATCCACCCATTTAGAAGCTCGCATGATGCGATCGATAGCAGCAATTTCACCTTTCAGCATCTCGACATCCCCGGCTTGAAGCTTGGCGTTGCCACCGATCTCGGGTTCCCGATCAAGACGACTCTTTTCCACCTTTCCGGTTGCAGCACCCTCGTTTTGGAGAGCAATCACGATCTGCCTATGCTTATGAACGGAAGATACGAGTGGTTTCTCAAGCAACGCATCAAAGACGACAAGGGACATCTCTCCAACGAACAGGCAGTGGGACTCGTCAGTCAGATCATCCATCCCGGACTGAGACAGCTGATCCTGGCACATCTCAGCGAAGAGAACAACCGTCCCGAAATAGCCTATGAGACGATGAATTCTTACCTGAAAACCATCCGGAGCGACGTTCGCCTCATGGTCGCGTCTCAGGACTACGAAACAGAA
>DAOPZE010000077.1:0-12421 GCA_035353255.1 Candidatus Cloacimonadota bacterium | reverse complement strand
GCGTGTCCAGGTATTCAAAATACTCTCCGGGGCTGACTTCAATTACGTCTGCATGAGAGCTGAAATTAATAGCGGATTGAATACTGGAAAACTGATATTCTCCGCCGGGACCAACAGTGAGGATGTCTGCATTTGCCCCGATTGAGAACAACAGGATAGATAAGCATAGTATCAGAATCTTCCGTATCCTCATTCCCGATTCCTCCATCAATTATTTCGTTTCTATACCATACAATTTCCACGAATTCCAACTAGTCGGATTTTAATAATTATGTCAAGTTATTAATTATCATTGGTTGGTTCTTGTCTCTCAAAGAAGCTCTATTATGTAATAGCTACTTATATGATAATTTTAAGCTGGGTTTACGAAATAAAGTCGAGAGTAGTTGATAATAGCTGATAGCTAACGGTATCGATATCTTTAATAATGTCCATAAACCTGCTTCGATGCCCGATCTTACCGATTATATACTTATCCCTTAGCTCCCGGATGTATGTTGTTATCATCCGGGTATCTTACCCCTATCCTCTCTCTATCATCTTACGTCATGACGTAAGATGATAGAGAGAGGATAGGCAGATGATAGCCGAATGAGTAGAAGCGACATCCTGTCGCCAACTTTGCAACGACTACTAAGACGGAAAAAAAGCAGCAGCAGCATCAGGTCTCAGGAGACATGATGTCGCTGCTACTGGCTGGCAGTACTGTATCTGAAAGAGAGATCTATTTGATCAGATTCAGCCTGACGCTGGAAGAGCCCTTTGCGTCGGTCAGGCGGACGATGTAGGCACCGCTGGGCTGAGCATCAGCATTCCAGACATAGCTGTGTTCGCCGGCGCTCTCGGTCATTCCGGCGGAGTGCACCAACTGCCCCCTGGTATTGAAGAAACTGAGAACAATATTTCCAGATTCTGCAAGGCTATAGCGGATAGTTGTCTGAGGGTTGAAGGGATTGGGATAGACGCTGAGGATCTTGCCGTGCGAG
This sequence comes from Candidatus Cloacimonadota bacterium, assembly GCA_035353255.1. Classification (GTDB taxonomy): domain Bacteria; phylum Cloacimonadota; class Cloacimonadia; order Cloacimonadales; family Cloacimonadaceae; genus PHBP01. The sequence continues at coordinate 11,435 of DAOPZE010000077.1, read as the reverse complement.
GGGATCTGGGTCTCATCATTGTTGGCGACCGGAGCGGTCACTGAGATCGAACCGTAGCCTGCGCCGTTGTGATCTCCTGTGTAATTATCCGCGTTATTGGCTCCTCTGGCAAGGATAACTGTGTAGGACTGCCCGATGGTAAGGGGACGGTCGTATTGATCGGTGGTGACCAGGGGGATGGTAAAATGGATCATGGTAGAGCCAGCTGATTCGGTGCCACCAATGATAGTAAGATTGTTTGTTCCTCCCAAAGAAATGTCTGAAGCGTGCGCAGAATTGGACGTGCCCCAATCATCCCGGATCATCGTGTTCGCTCCGCTGACATAACCAATGATGATATTGGCGTTACGCATCGCGGAGGTTGGGTTGAATCCGACAGCCACCCAGCCTGTGGTTTGGGCTGTGACTTTACCTTCCAGGCTCTGACTATCCTGGGTGACACGGTATTCAAAGGTGACTCCGGCAGCCGAAGTCGTTTGCCAGGGAGTCTCTGCTCTCAGTAACGTCACTGCCGGAAGCAGCGCAACAAGTAGTATCATATAAATCTTAAACATCTGAAGTATCTCCTATAGATTTAGTAGTCATTCATAGTCTAACACGATCGATAGGTCAGGCAAATAAAAAATCAGCTAGAAAGATAAATCTTCGGCAGATCAGCGCAGATTGATCAGGACGATACCTAAGATGAGCAGTGACAGCGCGATGTAGTGGCTAAGGCTAAAACGTTTTTTCCAGAGGATCGCGTCGGAGATGATCGAGAAGCTGACGATCCCGGAAGAAACGAGCGGGAAAGCAATGGTTGCCGGAACGGAATCCAGTCCTTTGAGAAAGAACAGCGAGGATAACTGATTGGGGATGCCCAGGACAAAGCCATAGAGCAGGCTCTTCAGAGGTGGCTTTCTGCGGGTGAAGAGAAACCAGATCAGAGTGCAGAGAAAGGCGGAACTGAAGAGGAAACAGAGATACAATCCCTGAGGTGCTTTCCCATAGTGGGAGAATAGTTTGAGGCTGATATCCGTTGCGCCGGTGATTAGAAAAAGGAGTCCGATCCAGATGAAATTGTGGAGCTTCTGTTTACCGGTGAGGATCCAGAAGGCGAGGATGAGGATGCCGATGCCGAAGGCGGTGCTGCCTTTTAGCAGGTCGCCAAAGATGAGGGCAGAGAACAGAGTGGGGATGATGACCGCGCTGCGCATCACTCCTACCGAGAGAGATAGTCCGTTGATCCGGATATTGGCGTGATAGACGAAGAAATTGTAGAGAAAGAGCGCTCCCGCAAAGATCGCCAAAGCGAATTCCGGTAAGCTGATCGAGGGATGGGTCGAAAGGCGCGCGCTGCTGAGACTGACAGCCGCGGCGACGAAATAGTTGCCGATGAAGACGACGAGGATATCGATGCTCTTGTCTCGATTGAAGAGCATCAACAGGTTGCCGATCAGGACAGAGCAGAGAATGCTGAAGAGGAGATGGATCAATCCTGCGCCTGCTCCTCGAGGGCTTTCGCGGCTGATTTGCCTGACAGCCATCCGGTCGAGGCGGCCGCCTGGATGTTATAACCGCCGGTGGGCAGGTTGTAATCCAGGATCTCACCGGCGAAATACAAGCCGTGACGCACTCTGGATTCCATGGTCTGGGGTCTGACCCGGGAAAGCTCAATGCCTCCCGCGGTCGCCATAGCCGTGTCAAAGCCATCAAGTGACTTTACCTGGAAGACCGCGGTGGTCAGATAGGCGATTAGGAGGTTGCGATCAGCAGCTTTTAGCTGAGAAGCCTGCAGGCCAGGATCAAGCTTCAGATGGATCAGGATGGCATCGATAAGATTTTCGGGCAGATCGAGGTGCTTGAGCAGGTTCGCCAGATTCTTCTTGGCATGAAGTTTGAGCAGTTCAGGGATCTTGCTGTCCGCGTCCTCGACGAATCTGATCCCCAGAGCCGAGCCTGCATGCAAATGGTAGCTGTTATTCAGCACGACCGGTCCGCTCACACCCTTGTGAGTAAAGAGGATATCACCATAGGTCTCGATTCTGCCATTCGGACCGCAATAGCAGAAGTGGACATTCTTCAGGGAGATGCCGGAGCAGGAGGAGAACACGGTGTGATTCTTGAGTTCGATGCCGCAAAGCGCAGGCTTTGGAGGTGTGATCTTATGTTTAAGCGCTTTAGCCAGTCTGAATCCGCTCCCGTCGGATCCGGTCTCGGGATAGCTCATGCCTCCGTTGGCGAGGATAAGTTTCCTGGCGGTCAGGATATCCCCATCGCTGAAGGATAACTGATAATCTCCATCCGGGCTTAATCTTATGGTATCAAGTTTCTTTCCATAATGGAACTTCGCGCCTTTTCCCAGAGCCAGGCGCAGGAGCGTGTCCCTTACATCGGCAGAATGAAAAGAGGCGGGGAAGACCTTGCCGTCCTCACGGACCAGAGTGGGGCAGCCATTGCTGTTCAAGAGATCTATAAAAGCATGATTGTCAAATTCATAGAGCGCCGGTTTCAGGAAGTTACGTGATTCACGGCAGTTGAGGAGAAAATCTTCAAGCGGGAGATCGTTGGTAAAATTGCACTGGCCCGAGCCTGAAAGCAGGAGTTTCCTTCCGGAATAAAGATTGGATTCAAAGACTTCCGCGCGGTCTCCAGCGGCAATTGCTGCCAGGAGACCGGCAGGACCGGCACCGATGATCGCTATCTTGATCATTTTTTCAGCTTTGACTTCGAGAAAGTCGATTCCGGTATAGTTAGATCAAACTGGATGCTATCCACGTAATACTCCGTACCATTCCCCTGTTTGAGTTCGTCCTTGAACAGGACATAGCGCGGATACCAGCGATTGCCGACGCGGGCGACGTTTGATGACCTTACGGTCTTGAGCAGCTTCCCGCTCTTGGCATACCAGAGTTCATAGAGGGGTACGTTGCGTTCCTGATCGACATAGATCCTGAGCTTGTGATAGGTCACATTCGGCTTTTTGGAGGTGAGCAGGATGTTCCAGCAGTCACGCTTGTCATAGGTCGCTTCGCCTTCGATGACGGCGGTGTAGTTTTCCAGGAGAGAGTTCTGCTCCATAAAGTCTTCATAAGATAGGTCGCTTCCCATCACAGACTGCTTCAGGAGATTGCCGGAGATCTGGACTGTACGGTCTGAGGCAGGATCATAGATCCAGAGATTTGACCCGAGCTTGAGCATCTTTGTGCCCTTATCCCTGGGTGGTGCTGTATATTCGGTGTAGAATGAGTTCTTACCTTTGGAGTAGTTGGTCGAACTGACAGTGCGAGTGGCGCGCTTGGTCTTGATCACCATTCTGGTGCTGGATTTCGAGGTAGAAGAGGTCATATTGGCATCGACTGCCTTCAGGATACCGGAGACGTCCGGATACTTAGCCGCGAGGCTCAGGCAGAGGCTTAAGAGGAGCAGTGGGAGAATTCTTTTCATGTTTCGAGTTCCTTGAAGAGCTGAGAGGTTTGTCTGCGGAACACCGCTATTCCGGCAAGGGACGAACCCAGGAGGGTGGAGAGGATGCCGGGGGCAATGCCGTAGAGGATGGTTTTGAGCGTAGTGTAGGGATAGATGACATTCTCGGTCAGGATGCTGGTATTACGGGTATAATAGCTCATATCCAGCCCGTGCAGACTGAGGTAGTAAGAAAAACCAAGACCGATCAGACAGCCCAGGGCAGAACCGACGACTCCGACGGCGAGGGCTTCCAGCAGGAGACTGGTGTAAATATGTCTCTTCTCTTCTCCGATAGCCAGCCTGACTCCGATCTCTCCATAACGGCGGATGCCGTTCATGAGGCCGGAATTCCAGAGAACTATCCCCATGATCAGGATAAAGATCGCGACTATATAGCCAAAGGCGCTCCGCATCAGCCTGAGGGTATAGCCCATGTTTCCCTGCTCGCTCATTGCCAGCATCACAGGGGAAAACTCATCTTTGCCGGAGTATTTTGTATTGAAGCCGCGAGCCAGTTCCCGGGCTTGTTTATCGTTGTAGATCCCGTTCTTATAGAGGCCGAGGATCTCGCTGCATCCGCCTTCCATATCCAGGAATCTTTGAATATCGGTCATATCCGCGATCAGCCCGCCTTTGTCCAGGGCTTCGACCCCGAAGGAGACGGTTCCGACGACCCTGAAGCTTGCCATCGCCATAGAGCCATAGACGGTCGAGCTCATCAGAGTGATCGAATCGTTCAGGGAGATATTCAGTTCTTTGAAAGCTCTGTCCGAAAGGAGAACTTCTCCGCTTTGGGAAGGGATCCTGCCTTTGATCAGAGCTTTGTCCAGATGCAGGAAATCACGCTCCAGTTTACCATGAAGGAGGTCAACCGCAAATCCGGCAACCTGACCCTGAGCCAGTGAATTGCCAGTGCTATCAGCGATGTCGACGATTCCGCCAAAATTGATACGCTGCACCCAATCCAGTCCGGGATACTCTTTTCTCCATCGCTGGAAATCAGCTTGAATATCCAGCATACCCAGATCATAAGGTTTCAGGTTGCTGAGTTCGCTATATGCCTTGGTCATGATCTTGACGTGCCCGGTATCGAATTTGGCATTCTCGCGGATCATGGATTCGATGTAGCCATTCATGAAGCCCAGTCCAAAGACGATGAGCATGACTCCGGCGCTGACGATGATAATTGGGAACAGGAAGCGGGATCTATCCCGGAAGACACCTTTGATGAGAAACTTCAGCATGCTCAGCGTCCCCTTCCCCGCAGAGCGTCGGTGGGTTTGAGCCGGCTGATCCTCAGAGTGGGCAGCCAGCTTGCCAGCCAGGTCGTGAACAGCATGATCAGTAGCGAGGACAGGATCAGATTTGGCGGATAGCTGAATCTGAGGGTTTCGCTCAGACCGGCGATCCCGAAGCTGTCATATTCAGGCGGCATGCTCCAGCCATGCAGGGCAAAATAGAGAAACAGAGGAATCCCCATCACAGCGCCGATACCGATCGCATAGACCAGGTAGAGGAGTCCTTCCAGAGTGAAGAGCATGATCACTTTACGCTGAGTCATTCCCAGGGCGACCAGAGTGCCGATCTCCTTTCTGCGCATGAACAGGGAGAGAACCTGCGTGTCAAAGATCGCCAGCATCGCCAGGAAGATGAACAGCCCGAACATCACGAACTGCCCGGCTTTCTTGGTTTCAACGAGTTTGTAGGTGTCCGCGAGGAGTGTTTCCACAGAGAGATACTTCCAGTCCCTGTCTGCCAGACTTCCCAGAACGGGATCACCCAGCACGATGATCGAAGCTTCGTTTGGCATGGTCTTGACGCTCTGAAGTCTTTCCAGATCGACCCAGATCGCTCCACCATCGACGGATGGCACGGGGCTTTTCATCACGGTCACGACCTGCAGGTCGAGTGCGTCGTAGGCACCACTAGCATCCTTGAGACGCATGGTGAAAGTATCCCCGTTCTTGATCCGGAGGTTCTTCGCCAGCATCGTACCGATCAACGCAGGTGCGTATCCGCTGGAACTATCCCGCAGCGCGGAGGTCGGGAGTTTCAGCAACTTCTGATCCGCGGGGATGCCTCTTACCTGGACGGACATCATCCGTCCCTGAGGATAGATCACAGCGGGAGACAGCAGGATCGGAACTGCTTCATCTGCTGCTATGGCGTTCATAAGCTCCCGGCTGAGAGGAGCATGACTCTTGTCCCAGGAGAAGCTGTCGTAGGGATCATAGTCCTTTTGCTCAAGGAGCCCTTTGCCATGTTCCCACTCTCCCATCTGCTGAGCCGCGCTGAAAGTCCAGCTGTGAAACATCGCCATCATCCAGATCATTCCGACCAGGACGATCGCCAGGATCACCATATTGATCAGGCTGCGCTTACCATTGCCGAGGATATTGCGGTTAGCCAGCTTTAACAACATCATCTGAGGCGACCTTTCCATCCACGAGGCGGATCACACGTTTGAGATAGTTTATAACTTTCTGGTCATGAGTGCTGAAGATGAAGGTCGTCCCCAGCTCTGAATTGAGCCGCTGCATCGTGTCCAGAATGTGAAGTGAGTTCTCCGTGTCCAGATTGGCGGTAGGCTCATCCGCGAGGACCAGAAGAGGTTCTTTGACCATTGCCCGGGCGATCGCCACTCTCTGGCACTGACCCCCGGAAAGTTGTGCCGGACGGCTCTTGATCTTGTCCATGAGTCCGACCCACTCAAGCGCGCGGATCACGGCTTTATGCCGCGCTTCCTTATCCATCCTGAGCAGGAGCAGAGGGAATTCCACGTTCTCATACACGGTATAGACCGGCAGGAGATTGTAGGTCTGAAAGATGAAGCCAAAGTGGCGACTACGCAGGGCTGCCGATTCTTTGGCGGTCAGCTTGTCGATGGCTTTTCCCAGAACGCTGATCTCTCCCGAAGTCTGAGTATCCAGACTCCCGATGATGTTCAGCAGAGTTGTCTTGCCACTGCCGCTGGGTCCGACGATCCCGGTAAACTCACCCTTGCGGACATCGAGGCTGATATTCTTCAAAGCGGGAAAATCTCCCTCACCGGTGGGGAAGGATTTACACATGTTCTTGATCTGTACCAGAATGTCGTTCATATCAGTTCCTAAATATTGTAGTTTAGCCTGAAGCTCAATCCGGGTTTTCTGCTCTCACCCCGCATGAAGGATTGGTTCAGTCCCAGCTCCCAGCTCCAGTAATCATAGCTGCGTTGCCAGAGCAGGGAGATATTCAGATTGGAGTCATAGTCATAAAGGGTCAGGAACTGCAGATTGTCCAGCAAACCGGGAGGATAGCTGATGAGCAGCGCAGTCTGGGTCAAAACGTGTTTCAGATCCGGCAGACCGGACAGTGTGGAATGGGTGACATTGGTCTCCTGTAAAAGATAGATGCCGTTGCCCAGCCCGATCGTATAGTCCGTGCCCAAAGTCAGAGAAGTCTGGTATCCGGTGGATGACCAGATCGGATAGCCGTCGTTTTTTGTTCCTGAACCTTCGATCCATGCGCCGAATTCACCATCATAACGCAGATCAAGCCCGAGCTGATACTCCTTGGCTTTCAAGCCTGATTCTGCACTGAGATCGATAGCATTGAAAGATACCCCGGTTTCGACACCTGGGAGGGGAAACTCAATTCTCCCGCCCAGATTGGTGTTATCAGGGTCATCAACGCGGAATTCCAGGCCGCTAAAGGGGTTCTTGGTCAAAACTCCCCAAAGCCAGATCCCCGATTGATAGCTAAAATACTGCTTGAGCACCGCGGCACGAACCCCATTAGTCTCTTCCAGAGGATCAAGCGCGCGCAGTTCGTCAAACCACTGTTCCGGACGGATGATCCTTGCAGTGCCGAAATTCAGCTTCTGCAGGCCGACTCTCAGATCAGTTCCTCCGAAGGACGCACTGCCCCAGAGACGATAGACTTCCGGTTTCAGATCAACAGGTTCAACTATCAGATCCAGCTTGTTTTGCAGGCTGATATCGCCTGTGAACGTAAGTCCATCCTCGTTTCCGACCCTCGCGTACATCTCGGGTTGCCAGAGCAGTTCACACTGTTGCCAGGGATCGCTCTCTTCCAGATCAAGATAAGCTCTTCCGGAAAAGAGGTTTTTGACCTCCAGTTTCGCGAAGAGTCCGCCTGATACAGCGAAAAGGAGCAGGCTAGCGGTAAATAAGCTTCGCCACATTGCTGTAGAGCACCTCATTCACGAGGTAATTCGCTGCGGACTGCCGGGCACGCTGAAGCGCGAGAGGCACCGTCTTTCCCGTGCCCTTGATATTATCGTAGCTTGCGCTATAAACTACGTTGTTCGTGGCGGGATCGGTCAGATTCATCCGCACGTTGGCAAAGGCAGACCAGGCTCCTAGCTCCTGAATATAAGCGCCTTCACGTGTGCTCACCTTGATCTCGAGATAATAATGCGCGTCTTTGGGAGTGTCTGCTAAGCCTAGATCAAGCTCCAGGATCCTGCCGCAGAGCTTTTTGACCGCTTCATCATCTGTCGCGGAATCAGTCACATAGCTGAGGAAGATCTTCGGTTTGAGAGCGTGTATCGTGAGCATCGCTTCCTTGAAAGCCAGATCCTGCCAAATGCTTCGCACCGCGTCACTCTTGATCCCCGGCAGGAAATAGTCTTTATTCACGCTAACCGTGACCGTCTGGAGCGGTTCGAATGAACTTATTTTGTCGATGAACAGCTTCATGCTGCCGGTTTCATCGGAAAATCCATCGAATGCCAATTCACCCTCTCCCTGAGAGAACACCGCTGAGAGCGGGAAATGCCTGCAGGTGAGAGGGTCTTTGCCTTTGAGTTTGACCTCGCAGGTGGTCCTTGCCGTGCGTTTGACGACCAGTTCCAATTCGTTCGGATCTATCACGGGCTGGAGCGATGCGGGAATGCTTCTCAGGCGTGAAAGAAACTCATTAAAGAGCTGTATCCTTTCTCCACGGTACTCTGTGCTCAGATCCATATCCACATAGCTCTCAAGCAGATCGAGCCCATTCAGGAGCATTCCGATCCCCAGGCTGATCTCCGTTCCTGGTTCGTCGTATTTACCCAGCAGATCCAATGCTTGGCTAAGGGCAAGCGCCTTTCTGGCTTCCCGCATCATCCGGTATTTGATCTTGCTGAGCCGCCAGCAGGCGGAATATTCCTTGCCGGTCTCATATACCTGATAAAGCTCGACGTCATCGAGGATCGCTCCGGTCGAACTCTGGATCGAGGAGATGAATTGACTGCTATTGATCCCGGAGATCTCCGTCTCGGAAGTCTGCAGTTCAGCTTTGATCTGGACGCTGATCTGCAGTGAGATGTTCTTCAGAGCGTTCTCGCGGGCGATGTCCTTGTAGCCGGATAGCGATTTTGACACGGTTGAGACCCCGTAGTAATATTCGTTGCTGAGGGGTTCTTTCTTCGTCCAGTCGGGACGTTTTGCGGCATAACAAGCCGAGAAGAGGAGAAGGGTCAGGACACAGAGGCTGAGGATTCGATTCAATGATCTCTCCACTCAATTAGTGGGACGGCTGTTTTCACACAGGGAGCGGGAAGCACAGCCGTCCCGAAATATGGTATTTAACTACCTGACGTAAGCTTTGAACTCCTGAGAGACCATCTTGCTAAGCTTTGTCAGGGCAACGTTTACGAGTTCAATAGCGGCAGGCGCGGTTGGTTCCGCTTTCTTACAGAGATTGATCGTGGCGGTGGAAAGCGCGCGTTCGTCGCCCGATTCCTTACGTCCCCAGGTATCGCTCCAGGGATTTTCTCCGGTGTAGGTTCCCTGCTTCTTGATCTTGCCGGTGTTCACGTCGATAATGGAATAGGAACAGGTTATCTGCGCGTTTGTGGATTTCACGTATTTGGTGAAGGAGCATTCGACGTCGCCATAGACATCCTTGGTCTTGGTGTTGCCGTCTTCGTCCTGATATTCTTCCTGGCCGGTGACGACACGCTTCTTCTCTGTTTCGCTCGTGCTATATATCTTCGGGGCGATATACACGACCTGTGAGATCTTGCCCGTCATGATCTCGTGCACGCCCAGAACTTCGCCGATATGCGCGGCAGTCGTCTCATCCAGCATTCCTGAAGCGCTCATTCTCTGCTCTTGCAAAACTGAACCCATCTGGTCGCGGGTGATGATCTCGACGAATTCGGAAGCTTCGGCGTCGTTGATTATACTGCTGACAATATTATCCACCAGCATTGCCGGAAGATCGCCATATATCCTGTTGGTTCCGCTCCGGTCTTCGAAAGGGATGACCGCGATCCGTTTGATGCCGGCTTTACGGGCTTTCTCATATTGAGCGGGAGAATCCTTGTAATTCTGGATAAAGCCCATCGCCAGCTTAAACTCCTTCGCCGCGTGTTTCTGGACATCGACGTCCGCTGAACTGCGGGAAAGAGACAGACCTTGCTGATAGTGATATTCAGCCGCGTTGTTCAAAGCAGCTTTGGAAGCCACGGAATAATCCCTGATGATAAATTCGACTCTGCGTCCTGTCTTGTTATCGATGAGGACAGGGAGATTCTTTACCTTGGACTGGATCTCGTTCAGAGCAGCATATTCTTCCACCATCTTGTCAAATCTGTCCTCTGCGGATGACGCTTCCAGCGTTTTGATATTGTCTTCACGGTTGCGGATCGCGTCACGGTAAGCCTGATCAGCCAGGGACTGAGCTTTGACATACTGCGGTTTGAGCCGGAGCGACCGCACGGAGGTATCCAGCGAGTTCTCGAAATTCCCCGCATTATATTCTCTTAGTGCCTGTTTGTAAAGCTGAACGTTCTTAGCGCAGCCTCCCAAGACAAGCATCCCCGTCAGGAACAATCCCATCAGGGCGATAAGACAGACTGAACGTTTCATAAGGCTCCTCCCAGAGCTATTTATTATTTAAGATATTCTATTATTATGCATTTATGTGTGATCATCCCGGAGGGTGCGATGCGTGACTCTGATGACTTTCACACTCTCGCCAGCGTGCTAATGCCTTGCAAGTTGTCAAGCTAAATGTCGCCTAAAGCTTTAGGATAACCGAAAATTCCCCTTTTCAAATTGTTGTCATATACTAGTCTCCGGTTCGATCCCGCTGTGAGATCATTCTAAACTCTCAAACCGCACCGCGGATCATCCCAAAACCAATTGACATATATCCCTCCCCGAGCCGGATAGTCCCAAAGATCAGAATAGAGGACCGAGAGTGAAACTAACAGATAAACTAAAGACCAGAGCATCGCAGCTAAAGCATGAAGTGACCGCTGTTTATTATGCTTACCGGAATCCCGCTCTACCCTGGCTGCCGAGGATCTTGGCTTGGGTCACCATCGCCTACGCGCTCAGCCCCATCGATCTGATTCCTGATTTCATCCCCGTCCTGGGCTATCTCGATGATCTCGTTATCCTGCCCTTGCTGATCACCCTCGCGATCAGAAATATCCCCCCGCAGATCATGACAGAAGCTCGCGAAAAAGCCCTGAGCAATCCCATTAAACTCCCTGACAACTGGTTTATCGCGGCTCTCATCATCGCGGGATGGGTACTGATCATCCTGGTTGCGATCTACCTGATCTTCCTGAAATAAGCCGCTCGATCTAACAGCCCCGTATCGTATTACCCCGTAGCCCGCAGGGCGAAATTCCATAGCTTCTGTATCGATGATCCATAACCCGTGGAGTATTATCCCACAGCTCGTAGGGCGAAATCCCAACGCTTCTGCATCGATGATCCATAACCCGTGGAGAACCACCTCATAGCCTGTAGGGCGAAATCCCATAGCGAGGGGGTGGATGATCAATAACTCGTAGAGAACCACCTCATAGCCCGTAGGGCGAAATCCCATAGCGAGAGTGTGGATGATCAATAACCCGTAGAGAACCACCTCATAGCCCGTAGGGCGAAATCCCATAGCGAGGGTGTGGAGCGATAGCGGAACCCCTCGAACAACGGCGCGAATTGGATCAAAGCCCCGTAGGGGCGACACCCTATGATCCCGTG